>CAZORZ010000063.1:0-6590 GCA_964582255.1 uncultured Gammaproteobacteria bacterium
TAAGTTAAAAGATAAGAGAGTCATAGTTTAATAAGAGCGTCCTTAGGCAGAGCTAAATTTAGTCGCCCATCCGACAAAAGTGAAAAGCGTAAGCCAATTTAAAGTGTTTTAGGTGAAATAATTAATATTTTATACATGTCATATATCTTGCTTAAAGTTTACCAATGCCCTAACAAATTTGATAGTTTTTGCGTAGCTAGAATAATTACAAATTTTGGGGCTACGTTGAAATCATCTGATCAATGAGATACTTAACTTAAATAAGCACTCCTTATAATTAAAGTTCACAATGAGATATATGTCTAGTTTTTATTTCTGCATAAAAAGTGTTTCGCGTGCAGACGTCATAACTGCCGCGATAAGTGGGTGGGTCACTTTACGCTCAACTGAAATTGCGTAAAAATGCTCTTTAATGTCATTAGTTTGACCTATTGCTATTGCTTCATACTTTCGTTCAACTTCTGCCTCTATTGCAGCAGGCGCAATAAAAATACCTGATCCTTGCTGTCCGAACGCCTTCATGAGAGCGCTATCATCAAATTCTGCAATGACTTTTGGATGTAACCGCAGCTTGTCTAACCACAGGTCTAAAGCTGAGCGAACTTGCGTTCCCTTTCCTGGCAGTAAAATTGGCGCACCCTCTAAACAATCCGGGAAATCACCACGTAATTGATTTTTCAACTCTGCGGTGGCAAAAAAACTCACCGCACACTGGCCAAGTTTATGGCTATAACCACGCGTGCTGACGGTAGATGGGATAGGGCGGTCAGCTAAAACAAGGTCTAACTTATGTACCGATAGCTCGGCAAGCAGCTCATTAAGATTAGCTTCACGACAGATCATACGCACAGGGTCTTCTGTTTGTAATGCGGGCTCAAGAATACGATGAGCGATTGATTTAGGTAACACATCAACCACACCGACACGAAACACTTGGGGACGATTGGCCGGTAATTGATGAATCACTTCTTCCAATTCACCGCCCAATGAAAATATCTAATCGGCGTAACTAAGCACTAAACGACCTGTTTCAGTCAGCTCAAGGTTTCGCCCAACGCGATTAAACAAACTCACCCCAAGTGTACTTTCAAGTAAGCTAAGCTGCCCACTAATGGTTTGAGGCGTTAAATGTAGTCGCTCACTTGCTCGAGCGACACCACCCTCCCGTGCCACAGCCCAAAAATAGTGCAAATGCTTGTAATTAACCATGATTAATTCTCAGTTCGATTTTTTCGATTAGTATGCCAATTTTAATCGGCTTTTCAATGAATAAACAACGCCTTATCATCTCTTAAATTTAAGCGACACGGTAGGAAACATCTATCATGGTGATAGACATCAAAGCAAACTTTAGTCTCAGCAATAAATTACACCTCTTTATTGCTGAGACTTAAATTTTGCATTAAGAGTTGCTATTAGTGAGTACATAAAAAGCATAACTATTGATTTAACTCAAAATAAATCGTTATCTGGCAATACCAATATTCATTGTCATCTCCAAGTAAAATTGAGTGAGCTGAGTGATGTTGACGTTATTGATACGCAAGCCGATTTAAACAGTGTCATCTATCGCACATCAGAACGAGCAGGTCGAACTGTACTAAGACAGATAAAGCTTAAGAAATTTTAATTTAAACTCAAAACGTATTACAATGCGCCCTATAGCCTGTTGTGTCATTCAGGCTTTTTGCATCTTGGCCGCTTCATTTTCCATCTTAATTCCTTCTTAAAATATATTATTATGACTTTTTATCTCTCTCAAAAAATCTATACCAGCCTAAAAATTTCTGCATTGTTTCTTTTATTGCTCAGTTTAAGCGGTTGCTTTGAGCCACCACCTTACACTAATTTAGACAGTAGCCAGCTAGATACCATGTTAAAAAAGGGTGGCGTTATTTATGATGTTCGTCGACCTGATGAATGGCGTTCTACAGGCGTGGTAAGAAACAGTAAATTACTAACTTTTGTCGATGCTAATGGACGCTTAAACCCTAAATTTATTGAGCGTTTTACTGCCGAAGTCGGTAAAGATGAGCCTGTTATCCTCATTTGTCGTACGGGTAACCGCACCAATGTTTTAGCGCGTCACTTAATAGAAAATTACGGTTATACCCAAATTTATAATGTACAAAATGGCATTGTGTCATGGATTAGCGATGACAAACCCGTCGTTAAAGCTAGACTATAAAGCGAACTCAATAACTATGAATCAACAAACTAAGAGTGTAAGCAAAACAGCCGAACATAAGCCCCGTCCCATGTTCGATTTAGTACTCAGCATTATCATACCATCTGTGATATTGATGAAATTTAGTGGTGCAGAAGACTTAGGCCCGACAGGTGCTCTTATTGTAGCGCTGGCATTTCCTATTACTTGGGGACTATACGAATTAATTCGTTTTAGAAAAACCAATTTTATTGCCATCTTAGGCCTAGTCAGTGTGTTACTCACTGGCGGCATTGGACTATTTGAGTTAGATACCCAATGGCTTGCAGTTAAAGAAGCCGCTATTCCTGGAATTATTGGTCTTGCCGTGCTGATTTCAACCAAGACACGATATCCGCTCATTAAAACACTGTTATATAACCCCAAAGTTTTAAATATTGAGAAAATATCTCAAAAACTAGACGAACAAGGTTATACCCAAATGTTTGATTCTCGCCTGCTTAAGGCCACTTATTTTCTGAGCGCCACTTTTTTCTTTTCTGCCGTGATGAACTATATATTAGCTCGTTGGGTGGTAACAAGCCCCGCAGGAAGCGCTGCGTTTAACGAAGAATTAGGCCGTTTAACACTCATTAGTTACCCTGTAATTGCCATTCCATCATTAATTATGATGATCGCAATTTTTTATTATTTATGGCGCAGCATCAAAGGTTTAACGGGGTTTGAATTAGAAGAAATAATGGCTCAAGAGCATATTGAAAAAAAGTAGGTTATCTGGCTCTACTTTAATAAAGTTGCTGAAAGAGACTTTAGAAGGATAAATATTTTCTAAACTTAATAAGGGGTTAAGCATGTTTGCTATCTATGATATTGGGGGGCTGCGTTTTCGTGACACCTTAGAAAAACTGCACCAAGTACAAAAAACCACAGCAACTGCAGGATCGGCATTTCATCATAACGTCAACCAAGATGATTCTTCTTCTGACTCTAATAACACCTCTAATCAATCCAAATTAGCGCAGTCTCAGCACGCCCATAAAGCCTATCAAGACACACTTAATTTAAACCAAAGAGAACCTCTAGTACATGCTCATCAATTAATGAGCAGTCCTGTTCAAGCGATCTCTATGGAAATGAACATAGCCATGGCACGGCTTAATTTTCAGCAGCATAAATTTAAGCAAATGCCCGTTATTAATCAGCAAAAAAATTTAGTGGGAATGCTCAGCTTAGAAGCACTATTGCAATATATTGTGGCTTACACCGCTGGTGCCAAATCTTTACAAGGAAAACGAGTAAAAGATGTCATGACTGTCCCCGTTATTGCCGCAGACCCTATTTCAGACATTAGGCATGTCGCCTGCTTAATGTTGGAATATGAACTGCATGGCGTTCCGATCACTAATCAACAAGATGAGTTAATCGGCTTATTATCACGCAGCGATATTCTTCGCGCCGTGACTAACACCCCACCGCTTAATATTTGGTCTTAAAGCATGCAAAAAAGAATACAACAATTAGTCGCAGTGCCCTTGTTTGGACACACGATTATCGCCCTCATTTTAATTAATGCGCTCATTCTTGGTTTAGAAACAAATACCTCATTAGTCGCGACCTACGGCACATGGTTTGAACTGGTGCATAAATGGGTATTGATCGCCTTTATCATCGAGGCAGCACTTAAAATATTTGCCGTCGCGCCACGCCTTAAGCTGTATTTTGGCGATGGTTGGAACCTGTTTGATTTTAGCGTCATTGTGCTGTCACTACTGCCAGTAACAGGCGAACTAGCGATGATAGCCCGACTCGCTCGCCTGTTGCGTGTGTTGCGCTTAATTTCTGTTATCCCTGAATTGCGCCTTATTGTAGCGACACTAATGCGTAGTGTGCCCAGCATGGCCAACATCATGCTGCTGATGTCGATTATTTTTTATATTTACGCCATCGCTGGATTTCATTTTTTCCATGTCAATGACCCTGAACATTGGGGCACCTTAGGCTTAGCCTTATTAACGCTATTTCGCATTGTCACACTCGAAGATTGGACAGATGTCATGTACACCGCGATGGAAGTACAACCCTATGCATGGATCTACTTCGTGAGTTTCGTCATTATGGGCACATTCGTCATCATTAACTTATTTATTGCAATGGTGTTAAATAACCTAGACGAAGCTAAAAAAGAACGCGAAGCAGAGCTGCAAAAACCTGTGTCGCGCGAAGAATTATTAAAAGAGATGCAAAATACTCAACAAGCAATGCTTAACTTGCAAAAACAAATGCAGCAACTAAAAGACCCTTAAGGAGCCTCTGAACAAAGTTTACTTGGCCACACTTAATAGTTCGAAAAAACCGAGCATTAGGTGTTTTTAATTCGACTTTTATATTATTGTGGTATCACTAAGATATAATCCATACTATTTACATAAAACAGGAGATTAACTATGAATACTTTGAGCTGTAATGATATTAGTCATGCGATTAAGCAGAATGCTATCTTAGTCGATGTACGAAACGATAATGAGTTTATTTCTGGAAGCTTACCAACGGCGATTAATCTACCACTTGCTGTGTTAGCCGATGTAGCACACGAAAAATTGAGTAAAGATGCAACAATCATGGTGTATTGCCATTTGGGCGGCCGAGCCGCTCAGGCAGTAAAGATTTTACAGGGCCTTGGCTATAACAACGTCAGTAGCATTGGCGGTATAGAATACTACCAAAGTTGCCATAATTTTCATCATGACACTAACGAAGAAAATACCACTTCTGCTTTAAATATTGAACAGTTATTTGATGCCCCCACAGGCACGTATAGTTATTTACTTTGGGATGAAAAAACCAAACAAGCCGCATTAATTGACTCTGTTTTAGAGCAAGTAAATAGAGATATTAAATTGATAAAACAGCTTGGGCTTAATTTAAAATATACCTTAGAAACCCATGTTCATGCCGACCACATAACAGGCTCTGGCTTGTTGCGTAAAGAGTTTAATAGTGAAGTGATGGTGCATGAGAGCAGTGGCTTGACGTGCGCTGACAGATTATTGTCAGACGACGATATACTTAAACTTGGCGAACACGATATTTATGTGATGCATACACCAGGACATACCGACACTTGCGTTAGTTTTCATATTGAAGGAGCTGTATTTACCGGTGATGCCTTATTAATTGATGGCTGCGGTCGCACTGACTTTCAAGCGGGTGACGCAAATAAACTGTACCACTCCATTACCGAAAAGCTATTTGTCTTAGACGGCGAAACTCTAGTGTACCCTGGTCATGATTACTTAGGCTTAACCTCATCAACCATTTTTCGTGAAAAAGAGTTTAACTCTCGCCTAGGTCAGCAACGATCAGAAGTCGATTTTGTCGCTATCATGGATGGTTTAGACCTTGAACTGCCTAAACATATTGATATCGCTGTGCCTGGTAATATGCAATGTGGCTTAGACAAAACTGACTCTTAAACCACATTAGAAAAGTAACAACATTATCAATCACCCTGTATTGACGAGCCTTTCGAGCATCATCAATACAGGTCGATAGCGCAATCTCAGGCAAGCCAACAGATAATAGTCCATCAGATATAGCGCTAATTTAAACAGCATTGCAATGCCTATCAACCCATCACACGACACTTTAAACAAAAAATATTGGCACTCCTTTCGTGCTCTCTAAACATAGGTAAAGTTTAAAAAAAATAAGCGCTATCGAGTTTTTACACTTAAAATTTAATAAGTACTAAACTCAATAGTTATTACCTTTATAAACAGGCTTTAAATCTAAAGTAAATATTACACTTGATTAGTATATTATAAAACACTAATATGCGTGTCCAATTAACTATGTTAGTGCCATGAAATTAGCTTTACACATTATATTATTATCCATAACTAGCTTTACCGCTATGGCATCGCCCAATGGCGAAAAGCTATACAACAACTACTGTTCTAGTTGCCATAATACACATGGTATAGGTGGTATAGGTACGCCCTTAACCCCAGCCAAAGTCGTTAATTATTCCGATGAATATTTATACAACACTATTCGTAAAGGTCGAAAAGGCCGCATTATGCCTGCATTCAATCACCTCAGTGATGGTCAGGTTAACGCCATTATCAGTCACATTAAAAGCTGGAATAAAGTCTCTAAAACCGTCGTTTTTTCTAATGAACCCATAAAAGGCGATGCGGTGCATGGAAAAGCACTGTACCAACAAAAGTGCCAATCTTGTCATGGCGAAAATGGTAAAAGTAATGCCGCTGGCACGGGTATTAGCACCTCCCGTGTCCGTGAATTTACAATTTCACCCCCTGATTTAAATAATATCGGCTACCTTGCTTCAGCCAGTGATGCCTACATTAAAAATAGTTTAATCAGTTGCCAGATTGGTTCCACCATGCCGTCTATTAAAAAA
>CAZORZ010000064.1:0-6570 GCA_964582255.1 uncultured Gammaproteobacteria bacterium
TACATTCAATCATTTTGTCACGAGCAGTCTCATCACCTTTTAGTGATAAACGAGAATATTTCACTTCTTCTTCTGCCGTTAATAACTGTGAACCTTCGATTTCACTCAAATAAATACGAGTTGGGTCAGCATCTGCTGAACGCCGCTTAGGTTTTACTCTACGATCATCTACTGCTCTTCGGTCGCTGACTTTACGTTTTTCTTTATCATCACTGCCTGAACTGCCAGAGTTTTCTGAGCTTTCTTCGTTGGATGAGGATTCAGCCTCAGTAGTGGTAGTTTCAGCATTCATGTCTAATGCCTTAGTTTCTTCTTCGCTGCCTAATACACCTACAATTTCTTCTGCAGGAATTTCATTCCCAGCTATTAAAGAAATATCATTCGCTTTAGTCATTTCACCATTCCTCTTAAATCGCTATTTTTATTATTATTCAGTCAAATTAGACTGTTTATTTTTTGGGTAAAAAGATTAACGGATCAATAGGTTTCCCATTTTTTCGTATTTGAAAATGAAGCACATAGTTATTTTTATTATTAAGCCCCATATTCGCAATTTTTTTACCTTGTTTTACTAAATCACCTTCTTTAACTAAAAGGTTTTTATTTTGAGCATATGCAGATAAATAAGTTTCATTATGTTTTATAATAATAAGGTTCTTATATCCAGCTAAACCATTACCACTATAAACAACCTTACCCGAAGCCACAGCCACTACAGGTTGCCTTACTTTACTAGCAATATCAATACCACGCTTATTAATATCATTAATAGCAAAACGGTTCAAAGGGTTACCTTGTACCGGCCACACCCACTTTAACGGCATAGATGTATATTTCTTTATTGTTTTTGGTTGTTTTACAGAGTAATTGTTGTTTTTAGTGATGTGAACTTTATTATTGACATGATCCCTTGTCTTTATAAGGCGAATATATTGTCCCGGCTTTATCAAATAAGGCTCCTTTATCTGATTCCACGATGCTAATGTCTTAAAATCAATATTATAGCGCCAAGCAATAGAATATAAGGTGTCTGTTGGTTTAACTAAATACCAACCCTTTCCCGTTTTTTCGGGACGCCCAAAATCAGCACAGCTAGATAGCAACAATACTAATATGAGGATATAAAATTTCATTTAATGGAGAAATTTTAAATACACAATTAACGTAACTAACACTACAACTAGAGTCCAACCAATACGCTCAATGTATTTCATCATCACGGGCTCAATAGCAGGGCCAAAACGAGATAATAAATAAGCGACTAAATAAAATCTTAAGCCTCGACCAATCAGTGAAGCCAGCAAAAAGGGTAAAAACGCCAGTGATAGAACTCCTGCCGAGATGGTAAATATCTTATAGGGTATGGGTGAAAATCCTGCAATTAACACCGCCCAAAAACCCCATTCTTTAAACAAGACCATCGAAACTTCTAGCACGGATGTATAACCCCAGTCATTAATATAGGGCTGAATGATATCAAAAGCATAAGAGCCAATCATATAGCCTACTACCCCACCTATGACCGATGACACTGTAGTGCCAAAGGCAAAAGTTAAGGCTTTAGACGGTGATTTAAGTGACATTGGTGCTAACAGCACATCTGGCGGTGGAAAAGGCAGAATAAAGGATTCAAAAAAGCTTAGTGTATAAAGATACAGTGACGCAAACTTATGTTCGGCTAGTGCCATCACATAGTTATAAGTAGATTCAAACAATCTCATTATTTTAATACCCCTCCCAGCAAAGGAACAAACGATACGGCACTTATTTCTTCTGTTTTAACGCCCTTTTCAAACATAACTGCCTTAATCAAAACCTGTCCATTTCCCGAGTCGAATGGAAAAACCATCGTGCCACCGATTTTTAGCTGGGCAAATAGTTTTTCTGGCATCACATCACAGGCTGCTGCCATCAAAATGGCATCAAATTTGTACTGGGAATTTGGCCAACCGCCGGTACCATCTGTGTGACGAAACTCTATATTACTAATTTTTAAATTAAATAAACGCTCACGCGCACCTTTTTGTAATGCTCCAATACGCTCAATGGTATAAACCTTCTTAACCAAAAACGACAACACCGCTGTTTGATAACCACATCCTGTACCCACTTCAAGAACAGCGCTTGGTTCTGGCGATGATTCAAGCAATATCTGCGTCATGAGTGCAACCGTATGCGGCTGAGAGATCGTTTGTCCGTGCCCAATCGGTAATGGGGTATCTTCGTAAGATTTATGCGCCAATGCCTCATCAACGAACAAGTGTCTGGGTACTCGAGTCATAACCGCTAATACATTGTCATTGGTGATACCTTGATCACGCAAGCGTTGGATCATTCGATCCCTTGTGCGCTGCGAGGTCATGCCAATTCCAGCAATATCTAACCCTTGGAAAGCTGAAGACATCATTAAATTTTATCCAGCCAATGTTGCAACGGCTCAACACCTTTTTTACGTGTCATATCAATTTGTAATGGCGTGACTGAAATATAACCTTGCTGAATTGCTTCAAAATCTGTTCCTGTTTGATCTTTCTCTGGCGGCCCTGCTCTACCCACCCAATATACTGGAGAGCCATATGGGTCTTGCTGCTGTATTATAGGCTCAGCTTTGCATCGACGCCCTAAGCGAGTTGCTTTATAGCCCTTAATCTCAGACCATGCCAAATCAGGCACGTTAATATTTAATATTTGATCGTCGGGTAACGGCGTTTGTTTTAATTGTTTGATCATTTGTATCACGGCTTTAGCCGCTGACTCATAGTGTATGTTGCCATCAAGTGATACCGCCAACGCTGGAAAACCCATAAAGCGCCCTTCGGTTGCTGCTGCTACTGTGCCTGAGTACAACACATCATCACCAAGGTTAGCCCCCGCATTAATGCCCGACACGACAATATCAGGGTCTTGTTGTAATAAACCAGTGATGGCTAAGTGCACGCAGTCAGTCGGTGTGCCGTCTACCTTAAAAAAGCCATCGGCAATTTTATGCGCGCGGATAGGCCGTGATAAGGTTAATGAATTACTCGCGGCACTACGATTTCGATCTGGCGCAACCACCGTTAAATCGCCTAATTGTAATAAGGCATCGGATAAAACTTGGATACCTTCTGCAAGATATCCATCATCATTACTCAGTAAAAGTCGCATTATTTAATTAAGTATTATTGGCTGGCGCATTATTTAATGGTGTTTCGTGAAAAAGTAAGGATACTAGCAATTAAGTCACTTGGAATCAGCAAAAACAAAGAGAAATTAGTGGATAAAGATAATAAAATTTTTAACGATTTATTTAGATCATCTGTGCGTGATGTGGCACAAATCCAAACTAATACGGTCACACCTTATAAGCCGCCTACTAGAACTGTTGTGCGTAAAAAAAACCAACACCATTTACGCTCAGTCACTGAGTTAAAAATATCAAATATTGGCTCTAGCGATTCTTTTTTTGCCTTTCACATTTCTAAAAAAACACAAAAAAATCTTAAAGCTGGAAAACTACACTTCGATGCCACGTTAGATCTACATGGCTGCACAACGATCCAAAGCGAACAATTATTACTTCAATTTATTAACGACTGTCAACAGCAGCAAATAAAAATTAGCTTGATCGTTCATGGTCAAGGCCATCATTCAGCTCAAGGTTCGGTGTTAAAACCTGCCGTGCTTTATTACTTGGCACGCCAATCTGCCGTTGATGCCTTTTGTCCTGCACAGCCAAGAGATGGCGGCAAAGGCGCAAGTTATCTCTTAATAGCATCAATTTAACTCGTTGCGCCTATAATCAACAAGATCAAACAATTTTTACCTTATTGTGGTATATTAAAAAGTCCTAATATTCGCCCCCCCCACACAAAGGAATATATTTTGTCCCCACACACTCATAAAATCACCACCGCTGTTTTATTAGCCGCAGGCACTGGCTCAAGACTACGTCCTTTAACTGATGATGCTCCAAAGTGCTTAACCGTGGTGGGTGGCAAACCCATTTTGCAACGCTTATTAGAAACATTTCGTGACAATGGCATTAATAAAATCATTGTCGCCACCGGTTATTTAGAACATCGTATTCGTGAATATCTTGAGATTAGCGCGCAAGACATGACCATTGAATATGTCTTTAATATCGATTATCAAACAACCAATAACATTTATTCTTTATGGCTAGTGCGCCAACAAGTCCATGAGCCTTTTATATTAATTGAAAGCGATTTAGTCTTCGATTCACCCATGTTAAGTGAGTTAACTCAGCCTGATAGAATTGCGGTATCACATATTTTACCCTGGATGAATGGCACAACCGTGTCATTGGATAAGGATGATAAAGTGACTGAATTTCACATGTCAGCTAACCCTGAAGTTGAGCATCACTATAAAACAGTCAACATCTGTAGTTTTTCACTAGAAAGTTGGTACCGAATACTAGATAAGATGGATCACTATATTTCAACAAAGCAGTTAAATAGCTATTATGAAGCGGTATTCGCTGATTTAGTGGCTCATGACAAACTGTCATTTCAAGCCGTTATTTTTGAGACTAAGCGTTGGTATGAAATTGACACATTAGAAGACTTAAAACAAGCTGATAAGCTTTATTCATAAACCATGATGCCCTTAAAAGAATACCTCTATAAAAACGCAGCCAATATTGTCTCGATATTAGGTGTTCTTCCTTTAGCCTTATTATATTTAGATAATGGCTACCAATATCTCTTACCGCTCATCCTATTTAATAACATTATGGATGATTTAGATGGCATTTTAGCCAATAAATTAAACATCAGAAGTCGCTTTGGCGCAGACCTTGATAATGTATGTGATGCCGTCGCTCATGTGGCCATTACTCTAGCCGTTGGCGTTCATTATGGCGGCATGGTATTGGCTATGACGCTGATTGCTTCAAGTGCCATTATTTTACGTGCGACCAGTCGCTTAAACCCTGAGACTGCTGGCGGCGGCTCACCAACCAATGAATTAATGAGGCACTTACTATTTACCCTAATACTGTCATCAGTTTATGGTTTTAACCCTGAGTGGATCTTAGTCATTGTGTTATTGCTAAACACTATTTCAATGTCATCTACATATAAAATGACTGCGATGATTCGCAGCCAAGCTAAAACAGCGACTTTAGTTATTGTAGTCAACATTATTTTAGCTGTGGCACTGTTACTGCCAAACACTGCTATTTATATCGCCATACCTTTTGCTATTGCATATCTCTATGCATTAATCACTGGCTATAAAAATAGCGTAAATTTTGACTAAGTCAAAACGATTGAGCTTGCATCACCTCAATCGCGTTTTCATCTGGATCACGTAAAAACAGAGCAGCCCGACCTGATTTACTTCGCGTAAACTGAATATTGTACTTTTTTAGCTGCTGCAATAAGGGCTCTAAATTATCTATAATTAACGCAATATGACGATCTCTGCCTCCATGCTTAGGGCGTTGACTATTTGCATCTGGATTAGGCAGTAATAAAATATGAATCGCCTGCTCCCCCACCTCAAACCAAAGCCCATCAAAAGACAATTTTTTTGGCCTATTAGGATTAATCGTTAAGCCTAAAATTGTTTCATAAAAGTGTCTTGTCACCTGTAAATCTGATGAGATCACACTATGGTGGTCAATGCCTGTAAATTTAATCATTTTTCCTCTATCCGACTCGATGATTTCATTCTAACTATGTGACTGTTTGGATTCAAAATCAAACATCTATTCAGCCTAATTTTAGACTTCGATAATGCTGTAATTTGACTTGGGATAAAAGTATATTTATACTTTAGAGATACCGTATTCACTTTCATATATGTCCCTGCTCAGTACCCAAAATGCTTTGGTGTCTATACGCCGTAACAGAATTCAGAATACCTAACTCATAAATTAAGAGCCTCATTTTAACATGACATCATTAGATCCTATTGTACTGTTTTTTATTCTCGGTCTAAGCGCTGGTTTATTACGATCTGAACTGAGATTACCACCAGCAATTTATGAATTTTTGACCGTCTTATTATTATTGGCCATCGGCCTTAAAGGCGGTATAGAGCTTGCTACACAACCCTTTAATGAGCTGGTCTCGCCATTAATTTTCATCACCATGATGGGGTTTGCACTACCTCTTATTGCTTATCCTATTCTATTATTTGTAGGTCGCTTTAAACGCCCTGATGCTGCCTCTATTGCCGCTCACTATGGCTCTGTGAGCGTTGGTACCTATGCTGTTGCGGTAGCATACTTAGCCTCACGTGAAATAGAGTACGAAGCCTACATGCCACTCTTTGTTGTGGTGCTCGAAGTACCTGCTATTTTAATTGGTATTATGTTGGCTCGAGGGATTTCTCGCGATACCAACTGGAAGCAACTATCGCATGAGGTATTTTTAGGTAAAGGCGTGGTACTACTGATTGGTGGTCTGCTAATCGGCTGGATTGCTGGCCCCGTTGGCATTGAGCCCATTGCCCCATTATTTTTTGATTTATTTAAAGCCATTTTAGCTCTGTTTTTACTTGAGATGGGACTTATCGCAGCAAGTCAATTTAGCTCTTTACGTCATTACGGTATATTTT
>CAZORZ010000065.1:0-6459 GCA_964582255.1 uncultured Gammaproteobacteria bacterium
GGTGATGGATTTAATTCGAAAATAGCAAAGATAAGAGCGACAGCAGTTAATGCTTTTTCACCACCAGAGAGCAGTTGTAGGCTATTCACTCTTTTTCCAGGTGGTCTTGCCATGATAACTACGCCAGTGGTTAACAAATCATTTTCTGTTAATTCTAAATGTGCTTCACCACCGCCAAATAATTTTGGAAAGCGTTCTTTCATACGCTCATTGACTTGATCAAAAACGTCTTTAAAACGTCCTTTGGTTTCGCGGTCTATTTTTGCTATGGCTTTCTCAAGAGTATCTAATGACGTCATCAAGTCATTATTTTGCTCATCCAGATATTTTTTTCGTTCTGTTTCTTCCTGATACTGTTCAATAGCGGCAAGGTTTATTTGCCCTAACTGATTAATTCGTTGGGTTAAGCCCTCTTTATCTGCTTGATGCGCCGTGATAGAAGCATTTTCAGGCATCTCTTGTAATAACGAATCAATATGAAACTCTGTGTGTTGTAATTGCTCGTCTAATGTTTGGATCCTTACTTTTATTTCTTGAGACTGGAGTTTTTCAACATCAACTTTATTTCTAACGTCTTCAATCACTTGATTATTGATGACTCTCAAGCCTTCTTTATCTCTTTGAGATTTATCTAAGTCTGATACTAGGGTTTGTGATTGTTGTAATGCCGTTGATTGGGCATCTTTTTCAGATAATAACTGCCGTAAGTCTTTTTCTAATTCGACGATTGGCTGATCTGCACCATCAATGGATAATTGGGCATTTTTTAAGCGTTCGGTTAAGTGTTGTTCTTCTAACCTAATCCGATCAATATTATGCTCTGTATTTTTAAGCTCAGAACCTATTGCTTGTTGTTGAATCATAAGCCGATGTAAATCATCACTGTTTGATTTTTGATCAATACGGGCGCTATTTAAAACATCAACTAACGATTTCTTTCCATTAGATATTACATCACGTTTAGCGTTTAAATCATTGATAATTAAAAGGTCATCGTTTCTTTTTTGCGTTACTCCCTGTAAATCTACGGATAAGCTATCGGCTTCAGAATGAATGTTTTGCATATCATTATTGATACGCTGTTGGCGCAACACGACCTGCTGCTGTCTTTCTTTTTTCTGCGATAAAGATTGTTGGCTGTTGCTTTGTTTTTTCTGATGCTGATGAATTTCTTGTTGTGATTGAGCTAATGTTTTTTCAGCATCTAATAACAATTGCTTATCCGCATCTAAAGTTGATTTGATTTCTAAAGCCGACTGGGTAATACCATTTAACTGTCGTTTAATGTCACTGATATCTTTATCACGTTGAATGACACCGCTATTTGATTCAGAACCTGATTTTATCAGCCAATTAGAGCCACACCACATTCCTGATGCAGTAATCAGAGATTCATAACAGTTTAAACCTGCCCTACGCTCATTTAACTGCTGATCATCGCAAAAGTAGACCATGCCGATTAAGCTTAATAGGTCATATTCAGATTTAATGCGCGATGACAGCAAAACCCAGCCTGCTCGTGTTGTTATCGAAGTATGTTGTGATTTGACGACATCAATTAAAATAATATCATCTTCATTTTGATCATCTATTGACGCTATATTTTGATTAATAGAGGTTGAGCAATAGGCTCCTAATAGTTTATCTAAAACAACTTCTACCGCTTTCTCTGCACCATTATCAACTGATAACACATCCGTTAGACGCTGAGCACCTTCTAGTCCTTGTTGTTGCAGCCATTGATTTAAATGATCTGATGAACGATTTAATATGCCGTCCTGTAGGGTTTGTAACGATGATAACGAACCTCGTAAACTTTGTACTTCACTGCGCTTACGATCTAAAACTGTGTCATTCCCCTGTATAGATTGCCGCGTTAGATGAATCGTCTGCTGCTGTTGCTCAATAGCTGTTTGGTGCGTTTCGATCATAGAGTTTGACTGGCTAACCTGTTCTTCAAGGCTTGCGATTTCATCGTTATAAGCATCACTATCTAATGTTTTAAGTTCTATTTCAAAGTTATTTAAACGGTTTTTAAGTTGTAGAATTTGTTTTTCTAAATGTTCGATGGTCTTATTTTCAAGTTGGGCAGATTGATGAGCTTGATTATATTTCTGATTAAAATCATCCCACTGTTGTTGCCAAGACAGCATCGTTTGCTCTGAATCAGTTAAGTCTTTTTCTAACTGGTTTTGCTGTTGTTGAGCTATTTCAATGTTTGGCTTAATGGCATTGTTTTTTTGGGTTAGGTCACGCAATAACAATTCGTCATCATGCAACGCATGGCGTTTATTACTTAAGGCATCATTAGACTTTTGAATAGCTTGTTGATTTGACGCTAATTGCTGTTTTTGGTGGATTAATAATTGCTCTTTTGAAGAAATGTCTGAGCCAATGCGATAAAACGCTCCTTGGACAGAATTGTGCTGTTCATTCGCGTCAATCAATTGCTGACGTAATTGCTCTAGTGTGGATTCTGTTTTTCTTAAATCTGCTATGCCCTGTTGCATTTTAGTGTCAAGCGTTACGATCACCGCATTGACTTTACTGTATTGCTGCTTAAATTGCTCACGCTGCAATAACAAGAGTTCGGCATTTATACGACGAGATTGTTTTTTTAAGGTTTTGTATTTATCAGCGGTTTTTGCTTGGCGATCAAGTCGTTTGATCTGCTTTTCAACTTCATCACGTAAATCCGTTAAGCGCTCTAAGTTTTCTCTGGTGTGTTTAATTCGAGTCGCCGTTTCACGCCTACGCTCCTTATATTTAGAGATTCCTGCTGCTTCTTCAAAATATACGCGTAATTCTTCAGGTTTGGCATCAATAATACGCGAGATCATACCCTGTTCTATAATGGCGTAGCTACGAGGGCCAAGACCAGTACCAAGAAATAAATCGGCAATATCACGGCGGCGGCAACGGGTATTATTTAAAAAATATTTTGACTGGCCATCACGTGACACCAAGCGTTTAACAGAAATTTCATTAAATTTTGCGTATTCACCTTGAGCCTTACCCTGAGTATTATCAAATAATAGCTCTACGGTTGCCTGTCCTACTGGTTTACGTGTTGAGGAACCGCTGAAAATAACGTCTTCCATTGATTCGCCACGTAAGTGCTTGGCAGACGACTCCCCCATAACCCAACGCACAGCATCAATAACATTTGATTTGCCGCAACCATTAGGCCCAACAATACCGGTTATATTGGCAGAAAATTGGATTTTTGTGGGATCAACAAAGGATTTAAATCCAGAAATTTTTATCTGACTAAGGCGCATTAATTAAATAATTAAGAAGATATTTGAATTGAACCACATTATACCTAATTGGTCATAAGCACGATACAATTGACAGCAGTAAACCCCATGAAAAAATATATTTTTATAGCTGCACTCTTTTTTAGTTTTAATTCTTACGCAAGCACACCCTTAGTGAATGCAAAGTGGTTGTCGGAGAACCTAGATGACAAGGAGTTAGTTCTGCTTGACATTCGCTCTAAAGCGCACTTTGATTATGTCCGCATTCCCCGTTCTGTTCATAGTGATTATTCGCAATGGCGGCAGCCTAAAACAAAGATTTTACGTAAAATGATACCCTCTAAAGAGCATCTGAATAAATTATTGTCTGATGTAGGTATTAATAAATCATCTCATATCGTCATTATTTCTGGCGGTGAAACAGTGTCTGATTTAGCGGCTGCAAGCCGTGTTTATTGGACTCTAGAACAAATAGGGCATGAGAAAAAATCAATCTTAAATGGGGGTATTATTTCTTGGGCGCAACACAGGCTACCTTTAACACAGGCTAAGGTTGAAGTTGCTCAAAAAAGCAATTATGTCATTGAGAAAATAAACGACCAACTGGATTCTGGCGATGTTTTAAATGCCATAAACAATCAAGCTAATCTCATTGATACTCGCTCAATGGCGGAGCATAACGGTATAATTCTTTCTGCCGCGGATGAACGTAGGGGAACAATTAAAACATCAAAACCACTGCCTTATGATTGGTTTAGTAACAATAAATCAGGCACCTTACTTAATACTCAGAGCTTACGAAATATCGTTACTTCAATTGACCTTAAACCCGATCAAGAAACCATTGTGTATTGCCATACTGGACATAGAGCTGCATTAAGTTGGTTTGTATTGCATGAGTTATTAGAGAATAAAAATACCAAACTTTATGATGGATCAACAAGAGATTGGGCGACACAAGATCACTTGCCTATGACACGTGAGATTAAAATTGAATTATAAAATTTTCATTGTTCTTTTGATGAACCTATCTGTTTTTAGTAGTCATGCTGACCCACTGTCACTTCAGCCCTCAACAGTTCAAGATGTTAAAAGTTTTGATTTGTTGTTTAAACAAGCAGAAAAGGAAAATAAAATTATCATGCTTGAGATGTCGGCAAGTTATTGTGCCTATTGTAAAACCTTAGAAGAAGAAATAATCAACCCCATGCTCATTAGCGGTGATTATAACCATGTCATTATTCGACGATTACACATTGATGATTATTATAAAATCGCAATGTCTAACAACACTAAAATAACGCCGAGAGAGTATGCGGCTCAAAAAAATGTTTTCGTCACTCCTACCCTATTATTTTTAAATTCTCGTAATGAAGAAGTCGCTGAACGTATTATAGGTATTAATTCTATTGATTATTTTGGTGCATACGTAGATGATGCCATTGATATAGGCACCTTAACATTGCAATAATTTCGGTTTAACAATTAAGTGAGTCTATTTATCAAACCTAATAACCCTTTATATTAAAACCCTTCACTTTAAATTATGAGCAGCAAACCTTCAAAACAACTTGATACCTTCCCCAACCCAAACCCACAACGTGATTACAGCATTAAAATTGATATGCCTGAGTTCACTTGCCTTTGCCCATTAACCGGTCAACCAGATTTCGCTACGTTGCATCTTCAATATATCCCTGATCAATTATGTGTCGAACTTAAGGCGCTAAAAATGTACATCTGGTCTTTTCGAGATGAAGGTGCTTTTCATGAAGCTGTCACTAATCGAATATTAGATGATTTGGTATCAGCTACACAGCCTCGTTTTATGCGTTTAACCGGCAAGTTTAATGTACGAGGCGGCATATACACAGATGTTATTGTTGAGCATCAAGCAGATAACTGGACGCCAGCTACATTCATTCAGCTGCCTTAAAAAAGTAGAGGTGAATCATTATTGATGGTTGATCTCGCAGAAAATAAAGTAGCCGAGATTACTGAGCTAGTAACCTCTCATCATTCTGATGCGATCAATCATGGCGTTGAGCCTAAAATCCCAGCTTTTCCATAAAAAACATGAGTGTTAAACAATAAAAGCCGATTTATCGGCTTTTGTCTTCTAAAAAAATTCAGCTGATATATTGTTCGAGTTAACCTTGCACAACAATGACGGACACTATTTTGCCAAATCCTATGTTAGGATTCGCAAATATGAACATTTAACAGGCTGACACACATGTATATTGGGATAGATTTTGGCACATCGGGATGCAGAGCCTGCCTTATTGATAAGTCTGACATCATCGTATTTGAAGCTAAGCAATCACTGCCTACTGTGACCATAGGTAATACACAAAAAACACAAGATGCTGATCTTTGGTGGCAAGCGTTATTACGCTTGTTTGCTATATTAGCGGAAAAAACTGACCTTTCTAGTGTCACCGACATTTGTGTCAATGGCACTTCGGCAACAGTGCTGAATTGCTCAAGAGAGGGTTTAGTGCTTGCCCCTGCATTAATGTATAACGACACATCGAGTAGACAATATCTCACTAAAATACAAAAATTTGCCCCTGAACATCATGTCACTTTAAGTGCTAGCTCAGCGCTCTCTAAAATGATGTTATTGCATGATAAATATGCATCTGATGCCAACATCATGTTAAACCAAGCAGACTGGTTAAGTAATAAACTGTGCGGTAATTTTGGATTTAGTGATTACAATAACGCACTGAAAATGGGTTATGACATAAGCAATCAATGCTGGCCTGATTGGCTTAAAAAACTACTTCCTGAGTCTATCTTGCCAGACGTGCTTGCACCAGGTTCTGCTATTGGGCAACTCAATCTAAATCTGGCCCTAAAGTTTGGTTTTAATCACTCTGTCAATATAAAGCTTGGCACAACGGATTCAATTGCCGCATTTATGGCAACTAAAGTAAAAACTAAACAGTCAGCTGTCACATCGATCGGCTCAACATTAGTGTTAAAGGTACTTACTGATAGCCGCATAGAAAACAGCGATTATGGTTTGTATTCACACAAATTAGGGCGATTTTGGCTGGCAGGTGGATCATCCAATAGCGGTGGTCAGGTATTATCACAATATTTTGACACACAACAATTACAGCAACTCAGCACCCTCATCGAGCCGCTAACTGCTGGTGAATATGATTATTATCCATTACCCGACACTGGT
>CAZORZ010000066.1:0-703 GCA_964582255.1 uncultured Gammaproteobacteria bacterium
TTTTTTATTATTTTTTTGCAGTTGCGACATTGGTGTTCCACTTAAGCGATAGACCTCAATCGCGCGCATAATACGCTGTTTGTCATTGGCTTTTATTTTGTCAGCGCTTGGCGCATCTACTGCTTTTAATTCGTCATATAAAGATGGCAAACCTAATGTTTCGATATGATTTAATAAGTCGCGTCTTAATTTTTCATCCGATTGAGGTAAATTATCCATGCCAAACTCTAAAGCATTAAAGTACAACATGGTGCCGCCGACCAATAGTGGCACATGACCTCTGGCGGTTATCTCGGCCATCAGCTTTAAAGCGTCTTGTCTAAATTCCCATGCCGAATAACTGCTTTCTGGCGCAATAATGTCAATTAAAAAATGAGGGGCTTGGGCTAGCTCATCCTCATCAGGTTTGGCTGTGCCAATATCCAGTTGCTTATAAATAAGTGCCGAATCAACGCTGATTATCTCGCAGGGGTATTGCTTTACTATTTCTAGCGCAAGGGCTGTTTTACCTGTTGCCGTTGCACCCATTAAAAAGAGTGCTGGAAGAAGAGGCTGACTCATCTTTATTGACCACGTTTAAACAAGTTATCCAACTGCTTTAATGACATCTGCATCCATGTTGGACGACCATGATTACATTGCCCGCTGCGCTCAGTGGCTTCTATATCTCTAAGCAAGGCATTCATTTCATCTCGTGTTAATA
>CAZORZ010000066.1:715-6356 GCA_964582255.1 uncultured Gammaproteobacteria bacterium
GCACCGAACCATGGCACGCCATGGTTGATAACAATTCATTCTGCTGTTGTTGAACGCGTTCAGACGAACCAAATTCCACCATGTCGGCCAATACATCTCTCACTAAATTTTCCATGTCAGCATTTTTTAGTAACGCAGGCACTTGGCGAATGCTAATTTGCTCGGGCGCTAAGCGATCTAGCTCAAGCCCTAATCTCTTAAAATGTTGTTGATGTAGCTCGACTAAGTCTGCTTCGCTTTGGCTCACATGTAACGTAATAGGCACCAATAAAGGCTGTGTCACCACCTGCTGACCCTCATAGGCAGTCTTTAAACGCTCATACACAATACGCTCATGTGCCGCGTGCATATCGACCACCAATAGTCCTTGCTCATTTTCGGCCAACACATAAATGCCTTTTAACTGTGCTAAAGCAAAACCTAATGGGGGAATAGTGGTTTTTTGCCCAGTGACGGTTTCTGATCCTTGGAACAATTGTGAATAATCATTCTGCGATTCTTGAATGCCCGAATAAGATGATGAGGCAGGAAACGACGTTAAATTTTGTGTTGGTGGCGCATATCTTATTTCTGCTTGAGAAAATTGTGACGCTTGCTGAGACTCATCTTGCTGACCTAGAGGTAATATCTGGGCTGACTTTTGTTCTTCGGTGGTTGATTGCGCTAAACACTGATAAATATGTCGAGACACAAAATCATGAATAAGGCGTGACTCGCGAAAACGTACTTCATGTTTTTGTGGATGCACATTCACATCAACAGCTTGTGGCGGCATCGTGAGATGACACACATAGGCTGGATGACGGCCATGAAATAAAACATCTCGATACGCCAATTTTACCGCATGCTTAATCACCTTATCTTTAATCACTCGACCATTGATGTAAAAGTACTGAAAGTCGGGTTGACTGCGTGAAAACACAGGTAAAGCAATCCAGCCTGTTAGGCTGTGCCCCTCTATGTTTGCACTGACAGGGATTAAACTGTCTGCAAAACTTTTACCACAAACTTGCTCTATGCGATGACGCTGCTGTTGATCATCCTTTGCCGCAGATACTTGATAGATCGTTTTTTGGTTATGCATCAGCTTAAAAGCGATATTAGGATGGCTTAAAATCAGTGTTTTGATCAATGCTTCAATCTGCGTATATTCGGTACGCTCTGTTTTTAAGAATTTTTTGCGTGCAGGCACGTTATAAAAAATATCGCGCACTTCGATGGTCGTACCATTGGCTGCCGACACGGGTTTAAGCTCGGCATCTGAACGTCCCGAAAGTGACCATGCACACTCTTCTTCAGCTACTTTTGAGCTTATTGTTAATCGCGATATTGATGCGATGCTGGGCAACGCTTCACCTCTAAAACCAAGCGACAAAATACCACTGAGGTCGTCTAACTCTCTAATTTTACTGGTTGCGTGCCGTGATAAGGCTAAAGACAGGTCTTGTTTTGCAATGCCACAGCCATTGTCGGACACTTTGATGAGCTTAGTACCACCGGCCTCAATGCTTATTTCTATTGAAGTGGCCGATGAATCGACACTATTTTCGACCAGCTCTTTTACCACAGAGGCAGGTCTTTCAATCACTTCACCAGCGGCAATTTGATTAATTAAATGCGAAGAAAGGGTTTGGATTTTTGGCATTAAAAAAATGGCTAGAAAAGGATTGTGTGCAAGATGTTTTTATTAGCTTTTAATGTGTTGCTTAATACCCGAAAAAATAGCCTTAGCTAAATTAGCTTGATGCTTTGATGAGCGTAAACGCCTTTCTTCTTTTGGGTTTGAAAGAAAAGCTGTTTCAACCAAAATAGAGGGCATATCAGGTGCTTTTAATACCGCAAAACCCGCTTGCTGTACATATTTTTTATTGATTTTACCGACTTTACCAAGCTGTTTTAAAACATCATCACCTAACTCAATACTCTGTTGAATGGTATTAGTCTGAGTTAAGTCTAACAATACTGAGGCGATTAAGTCATCTTTATCATCAAGGCTAACGCCACCAATTAAATCGGATGCATTTTCTTTATTAGCCATCCAGCGTGCCGCTTCTGAACTAGCGCCATTAATCGACAAGGCATACACCGATGAGCCTTCTACTTTAGAGTTTTTAAACGAATCGGCATGTATCGAAATAAAAATATCGGCCTGATGTTCTCTGGCTTTTTTCACTCTATTACGCAACACCACAAATTTATCTGTTGAGCGCGTCATCACTGCTTTATAGCCTGACTGTCTATTAATCACAGCAAAAAGTTTTTTCCCAACGGCTAGGGTTATGTCTTTTTCACGTGTGCCTTTTTTACCGATGGCGCCGGGATCTCGGCCGCCATGACCCGGGTCTATCGCAATAACCACTTGTTTTTTATTCAGTTGCGCTTTTTGTTTGTTGGTCACAATGGGGGTAGGACTTAAACTGGTCGCATGTAAATCAACCACTAAACGCTCGCCGCGCTGCTCATTAGCACCTAATGCAAACACTCTTGGTCTGGTTTTTTGCTTTAAATCAAGCACCACACGTAAATCGTGATTATTTCTCGGGGCTGAACGTATTCCTTTTAGCAGTTGTGTTTCATGCGAAATTTGACGTAATGCAGTACGTTTATCGGTGTTTTTGAAATCAATCACAATTCGATAGGGATTATTTAAGATAATCATCGAATGTTGCACACTGTTAGTTAAATCAAAAACAATTCGAGTATGATCATCACTACTTTTTGAGACTCTAACACCCATAATCGCTGACTTAGCCCATGCTGTTTTTTGGCCGAATAAAAAAGTAAAACCCGCACCAAAAGATAAGATTTTTTTAAGAATGGTGCGTCTAGCAAGCAAAGTATTACGCATAAGATAGAAAATTAGTATACATATGGATATCTTATATTAAAAAAAACCTTATAAATCAATCTTTTTTTTCACTTTCTTGATCTTTTGCATGAACTGTTTTTACACTGTCGTCATCCATTAAAATACGGTAGGCAGGCCCTTCTAAATCATCCATTTGTCCTGATTTAACCGACCACCAATAAACTACCGCCATAAAGATCACTAAGACCATAGCAATGGGAACTAAAAGAAAAATAACATCCATTAATCAAATACTCATTCAAATTAAGATTTAATACGCATGGCATTAATCACCACAATCAAAGAACTTAAGGACATACCCACTGCCGCAAGCCATGGTGGAATCATGCCACTTACAGCAAATGGAATCGCTACAATATTATAGCCAATTGCCCAAGCAAAATTTTGTTTTATAATCGCATTCATTTTTTGGCTTAAATTTAACACCTCAACAATGGGCTGAGTTAAAGAGCCTTTCACGATAAGGTCAGCCGATGCAGACGCTAAATCGGTACCACTACTCATCGCTATGGCGACATCAGCCGCCGCTAAAACAGGTGCGTCATTTATCCCGTCGCCTACCATAACGACTTTAAGGCCTTGCTGCTGCAATGATTTTAAATAGGCTAGCTTTTGATGTGGTAATTGATTAGATAACGCGACTTTGATGCCCAGTTGTTGTGCCACTGAATTAACTGTTTGCTCTTCGTCACCACTTAATAGAATGACTCTTTTCCCTTTGTTGCTGAGCTGCTCTATCGTTGATTTCGCATCTTGTTTGATGGGGTCATTCAGATAAAACGTGGCGAGTAATGACTCGCTATTAAATAAATAAATTGCTTTTAACCCATTGATGCCCTTGTTTGCTGCCTGCGGAAGTGTCTCATTAAGCCAAGAATAACTGCCTATAAAATAGTGTTTATTTTGATAAAGCCCATGCAAGCCCTTACCCGTCACTTGTTCTATGCCATTTAAAACAAGACAGTCAACTGCCAATGATGAAAAAGCAGTCGCTATAGGGTGTTCAGAACGCTGCTCTAATGACTTTGCGAGGGAACAATATAATGCTGCGTTTTTTTCAACATCACACTCAATCGATTTAATACTGAGTAAACCTTGAGTTAGCGTGCCTGTTTTATCAAACACAAAAACATCGGCTTTTTCTAATCGCTCTAAAGCATTTGTTTTTGCCACCAATACGCCTAATGTTGTGCTTTTTCCAATGGTCGCTGAAATAGCCGCCGGAGTCGCTAAAGATAAGGCACATGGGCAAGTCACCACCAATGTTGCGACCATAATAGCTATCGCTTGAGACGCGTCATGGATATACCAATAAATACCCACTGATATCACTAATAAAATAATCGTGCTAACAAATTTTGAAGCTACCTTATCGGCTAATAAAGCAACCCGAGGTTTATAATGTTGCGCGTCTTCTACTAAACGCAAAATACCTGATAACACGGTGTCTTGACCGATTTTATTCACTTTAATATTAATCGCACTACCGACATTAAGAGAGCCTGCTATCACCGTTTGCAGGGTAACTTTACTGACCGCTTTTGACTCGCCCGTTAGCAGGGACTCATCAATTTGAGCGTGATTTGACAGTAAAACACCATCCGCAGGCACATATTCCCCTGCCCTAATTAACACGTCATCATCAATATTTAATTCTGCTATCGGTATGGTTTTTATTTCATTGTCTTTTATCACAACATGAGCCATTGCAGGCTTTAGGTCTGCCAACTTCTCTATGTTTTCTGCTGATTTTTTTCGCGCCATTAATTCGATATAACGCACCCCTAACAACAAAAAGACAAACATGCAGACCGAATCAAAGTAAACATGGCCTTCTTGCACATAAGTATTATAAACACTCGAAATGAAAGCCAAAGTAATGCCTAAGGTCACGGGTACATCCATTCCGGCACGTCTATTCTTTAAGTCAGTTATCGCCCCTTTATAAAAGGGCTTAGCCGAATAGAACAAAACAGGGATGGTTAAAAACAAACTTAACCATTGAAACAATAGTTTATAGTTTTCGGCTATGCCCCAATAGTCACCACCATATAAAGCCACTGCAAACATCATCGTTTGCATCCCAAATAAAGCGGCAACACCAACTTGTTTGAGCAACAACGAACGCTGCCGATCAAACATTTGTTGCTGCTTTGCGACATCATAAGGGTGCGCCAAATACCCAATTCTCGAAATAGCTTCTAAAATTTGACTTAAGTTTATCTCGTTATCATTCCATTGCACGGTTGCCCGATGCGTTGAGTAATTAATTTTAACGCTGATAATGCCGCTTAACTGACTTAAAAACTGCTCATTTAGCCAAATACAGGCAGAACACACAATTCCTTCAAGTATTAATGATACCTCTTTGATGTTTTGTTGCTGCGCGTTTTTATGAACAAATTGTTTTTGAATCAGTGGATTATCATAAGCTTGTAATGATTTTAAAAACTCTGGCACTAATTCTTTGGCTGTATCTGAGGGTGTTTCTCTAAAGCTGTAATAGCTTTCCATACCAGAAGCAACAATCGCATCAGCCACTGCTTTACAGCCTGCACAGCACATAACTTTTTTTTCATTATCGATTGTCGAGTGATACTCAGACGAGTTATAGGTAATCCACAATGAAAACATAGATCAATATTGTTGCCTGTTTTATATAAAGATTGATGTTTTGTTGTAGCCATTAAATGTGAAATAAGTATATGATAAAGACATCTAATTAGAAAATTATATCCAAGAGGGAACAATGTTCAAAATTAAGCACGTGGT
>CAZORZ010000067.1:0-6331 GCA_964582255.1 uncultured Gammaproteobacteria bacterium
TTTTGACAATAAAGACCTGCTTGAGCTGTTAGAACAGTATAAAGCGCAAGGATTTAAAGAAGTATTTTTTATGTCAGCGGGGCGTGGTTCAGTTGTTGAGTTGCAAGCAGCAAGAGATTGGCAGCTTAAGAATGAGGGCGATGATTTTATTAAAGGTTTTATCTTAACTCACCCTCATTTTATTGAAGGCAGACCTGAAATTGGCTCTCAAGCTGACTATGTTGCTATCACTCGGATGACTAATTTTCCGGTGTATATGTTTCAGCCTGAATTCTCAACGAAATATGCAAGAAGTCGTGAAATAGCCGCACAATTAAAACAAGGTGGAAGCTCTGTTTTTATTCATTTTTTAAAAGGGGTGCGTGGTGGTTTTTATATGCGTCCAGAAGGTGATTTAGAAAAGGCTGATTTAATCGCAAAAGATTTATTTGCGGATCAAATTATCAATGCCATGTCATTAATACGCTCTTTGCCAAGTGTAAAAACAGCCGCTTTAGCTATTGACACTCAAGATGCAGAAAAAACATCGAGCTTTCGCTCATCACACCTTTATCCCTATAAAGGAAACCCTCAGCCCCCTGAAACAAAATTAAAAACCTTAGACGGTAAAGATTTTGACTTGTCTGATGTTATTGGTGAAGTGGTTTTAGTTAATTTTTGGGCGACATGGTGCGGCCCCTGCATTGAAGAAATCCCTTCGTTAAATCGCTTAGTCGCTACTTTAAGCGATAGACCTTTTAAAGTAATCGGGGTGAATATCGGTGAAACGCCAGAAGCGATTAACGCGTTCTTGAAAAAGTTAGGGAAAACAGGCATTCAGCTAGATTTTCCTGTATTACTGGATGAAAAAGGGAAATCGGTACGCGATTGGAAAGTGTATGCCTATCCTTCAAATTATTTGTTAGATAAAACGGGAAAAATTCGTTATGCCTATCGAGGTGCTTTGGAATGGGATGCGCCACATATTGTTGAAACAATTGAGACTTTATTTTAAATCACTGGGTTTTTATCTATTTAAAAGAAAAGTGCTTATTTTTTATTGAAAAATAAGTCCCTAACCTCATCTATCTCATCACAAATTAGATAAACATATTGGAGAATTTTTATGGGCGCTGACGCAAAAGTCGAAACCTTAGGTTTTGAAACAGAAGTAAATCAATTATTGGACTTAATGATCCACTCTTTATATTCAAATAAAGAAATTTTTATGCGTGAGCTAATCTCAAACGCGTCAGATGCCTGTGATAAATTACGTTTTACGGCTGTGTCAGATTCTGCACTGTTAGAAGATGATAGCGAGCTGAGCATTGAAGTGTCTTTTGATAAAGAAGCGAAGACTATTACCATTAGTGATAATGGCATCGGCATGAGCCGTGAAGATGTGATTAGTCATATCGGTACTATTGCAAAATCAGGCACTAAATCATTTTTAAAGTCTTTAACAGGTGATCAAGCTAACGATTCGAAAATGATCGGTCAGTTTGGTGTTGGCTTTTACTCTTCATTTATTGTTGCTGAAGAAGTAGATCTGATTACTCGTAAAGCAGGCGAAGATGCGTCTACCGGCATTAAGTGGACATCTAAAGGTAAGGGCGATTACACCTTAGAAACGGTTGAAAAGACGAAGCGTGGCACTGAAGTTGTGTTGCATTTAAAAGACGGTGAAGATGAGTTTTTAAATGATTGGAAATTAAAATCATTAATTCGTCAGTATTCAGACCACATTAGCTTTCCAATTATTATGGAAAAAACAGTGGAGCCTGAAGAAGAAGGTGGTGAAACAACGATAGAAAATGAAACGGTTAATCAAGCCTCTGCTTTATGGACTAAATCTAAATCTGACATTAAAAAAGACGAATATATTGAGTTTTATAAGCATATTTCGCATGATTATGAAGATCCAATGGCTTGGAGTCATAATCGAGTAGAAGGCACTAACGAATATACATCATTATTGTATATTCCTGCACGCGCACCCTTCGATTTATACGAGAGAGAGTCGAAAAACGGCATTAAATTATTCGTCCAACGTGTGTTTATTATGGACGAATCAGAGCAGTTAATTCCTAAATATTTACGTTTTGTTAAAGGCTTAGTTGATTCAAATAGCTTGCCGTTGAATGTGTCTCGTGAAATTCTTCAAAGCAGTAAAGTCATCGATAATATCCGTTCGGGTTCGGTGAAGAAGATTTTACAAATGTTAGCAAAAATGGCCAAAAATGATCCTGAAAAGTATCAAAAATTCTGGACTGAGTTTGGTAAAGTATTAAAAGAAGGTCCTGCTGAAGACCATACAAACCGTGAAAAAATTGCCAAGTTGCTACGTTTTTCTTCAACTCATAACGATAAAGAAGAGCAGACAATTTCATTAGATGATTATATTTCTCGTATGAAAGAAGGGCAGCAGAAAATATATTACATTGCTGCGGACAGTTTTTCGGCCGCTAAAAATAGCCCTCATTTAGAAATTTTGCGCAAAAAAGGATTTGAAGTGCTGTTATTGTCTGATCGTGTTGATGAATGGTTAACCTCACATCTGAATGAATATGATGGTAAATCTATTGTCTCTATCGCTAAGGGTGAGCTTGATTTGGGTGAGACAGAAGAAGATAAAAAAGAGTTAGAAAAGAAAGCGGAATCATCAAAAGAAATGCTTGAACGGATGAAAAAAGCGTTAGAAGAAAAGGTCGATGATGTACGTGTATCAGCACGCCTAACCGACTCACCAGCTTGTATTGTTATTAATGAGCAAGACATGGCAATGCACATGCAACGGTTAATGAAAGAAGCAGGACATGCTATGCCATCAGGCAAGCCTGTACTGGAAATTAATCCAGACCATCCTATAGTTAAACTTATGGACGATGAAAAATCAGATGATCAGTTTAACGAATGGAGTGGTTTTTTATTCGATCAAGCAATTTTGGCTGAAGGCGGCCAACTCGAAGACCCAGCATCATTTGTGAGTCAAATGAATAAAATGTTAGTTTCTATTAATGCATAAGTAATTTTATATTAAGTGATTTTATATTAAGTAATAGGTGATATGGCTTCAGTAAGAAAATTTATAAGGCACCCATCCGACATTCCTATTACGGTTTGCGAACTGTGTGACGATGATCTGACTGAAGCAGATTTAGCTGATTATGAGCAATCTCATATCAATAATGTCAGCCTAGGAGGGCTGGCATTTTTTTCGCCTCAAGCATTTCTAGTTGACCATCATGTGGTTATTTCTGTGCCATGTTTGGATAAAAATACCTGTTTAGAAGGAAGCGTTTTGTGGTGTAAGACATTGGCGCAAGGTTTTGAAATTGGCTTAGAATTTGATGATCCTCAGGCTGTTTTTCGTTTACGGATGATCGAGCAAATTTGCCACATAGAACATTACCGAAAAGAAATAGAACGCGTTGAAGGTCGAGAGTTGAGTAGTGAAGCGGCTGCATTAGAATGGATCACTCAATTTGCGGCTGAATTTCCTCGCTTTGAAGCAAGTAACAATTAATCAAACCATGTCAGCCATGTCGCAACCTTTAAATAAATCTATTGCTATAGTCGGTGGCGGACTCTCTGGAGCAGTGTGTGCAAAAGCATTGACTGGTTTGGTTAAAAACGTATCTGTGTTTGAGAAAGAAGAAACTGTCGGCGGGAAATTATTGTTAACAGAATCTTTATCAACCACTCCTTTTTTTACCGTCAGCACTCCCTTTTTTCAACAGCTTGTCGATCGCTGGCTGGAAGAGGGGTTGGTTAAACAGCGTTCTGCTTGGGATGTTGAAATATCAGGTTCAGAAATGTTGAGTTTAAATGCCACTCAATCTGAATATGTGACCGAGCCACAAACAGCATCTCTGGTGACTGCGCTGTTATCGGGTCTAAACGTCCACACCTGTACAGAAGTTTTTGATATTGAGAGCAGTGGCCAGCAATGGCGATTGTTTGATGTTGATGGAGCTTATTTAGGTCAGTTTGATTGCGTGATTTTTACTTTTGCCAAACCGTCCTCAGCGTTGATGAAAAAATCTGAATTGCTGACTTCAGCGACTCAACTTATTGATTATTCCTCAGTTTGGACAGTGATTTTATCGTTTGATGATATGGTTGAAATGCCATTTGATAGAGCAACCATTGATCATACAGATTTGGCATCGTGTTTTGTTCAAAAGCCAAATGAAATTATTTTAATGGCGACGCCAGAATGGTCAGAAAAATATTCGGCTTTGCCTGCGGATCAAGTGGCTACGTTGCTCAGTAACAGCTTTATAAATCTTGAGCAGATCGACATGGTGCATCGCTTTACTGCCAAAGCTATATTTTGGCCAAATTACTCACCGATAAATACGTTGGGGCAAGACTGTCTGTTTGATCAAAATTTGGGGTTAGGAGCTTGTGGTGAATGGTGTACGTCTCCTCGCGTTGAAGGTGCGGTATTAAGTGGGTTTTCTATGGCAGATAGGGTGATGAAATACCTTGATTGACGTAAAATAAGCTATGACCATTACAATCCAAGATTTTTCTAAGCGTGATTCATTAATTCCATTGTGTGAACTCAGTGATAATGACCGTCGTTTAGTTTTTGAAAAAGCCGTTATTACAGAGGTAGAGCCACGCACACTGATTACCGAAGAAGATGGTGTCATGATGTACCTAATGGAAGGTGAGGTGACATTACTATCAGCAGGATTTGTAACAGAAAAATTTATCCATACTGACCATCGAGCACTTAAAGCTTTGTTTAATGAAGGCTTAGAAGAAGATTCTGCATTATTTATTAGCCATGGTTGCGTATTAAAATTAGATAAACCATTGTTAGATGGTTTATATTTACAAAGCCAAGCAAACTCAATTGAGCAATCTGAAACAGAGTTGAATGAATCTGAAGAAGATATTTTTCAGCATTTATTTGTGGCGTTTCAAAATAAAAAACTAGCCTTACCCATGTTACCAGAGGCGGCGTTAAAAATTCGTAAGGCTGTCAATTCATCTAATGCTGGCAGTGCAGAAATTATTGACATTGTGCAAACCGATGCGATTTTGTCAGCACGATTATTAAAAGTAGCTAATAGCCCGCTCTATGGTACTTGGCGCCAAATTAAAACCATAAAAGATGCCGTTAGACGCTTAGGCGTTGAAGCGGCACGAAATCTGAGTTTTAGTTTATCAGTGCATCAGTTGTATCAAGCTAAAACCAGTTTGATGAAAAAAGAAATGCTCAATTTAGCTGTCTTAACACGCAGGATTTCTTCGTTTTCTTTTATGCTGACTAAAGAGTTTTGCGATGAATTAGATCCTGAGCAAGCTGTATTATCAGGGTTGTTGCAAGGTATTGGGATTTTACCTATCTTGACTTATTTAGATAATCATCCTGCCCTAGTTCAAAGCCCTAATCAGTTAGAAAAAAGTATTAATAAATTAAAAGTGCCCATATCAACTTTGTTGTTTAATGAATGGAATTTTCCGCCTCATTTTCTTGAGTACATAGAGCATGCAGATGATTGGTCTAGAGCTAAGAGTGGGGCTATTGATTATTGCGATGTTTTAATTGCCGCACGATTATTATGTTTGTATGAATTTAAAGAATATAAGATAGACCCACCCGATTTTGAAAGTTTAGTTATTTTTCATAAATTAGGTCTTTTTGAAAAATACGAATCAGTAGATGGATACCTAAAACATACCAAAGAAGATGCCTCTTCGATGGATAACTTATTGAGTTAAAAAACTATGTCAGAAAAAAAACATATTGTTTGTCCCTCTTGTCAGGGTATAAATGCAGTCGCAGAAGACAAGCTAGCCGATAACCCTAAGTGTGGAAAATGCAAATCTGCATTATTTTTAGGAAAGCCTTTGAGCGTCAATGCAGCAGGCTTTAATCGCTTTATTAATAAAAACCATTCACCTATTGTGGTGGATTTTTGGGCGCCATGGTGCGGTCCTTGTAAAATGATGGGTCCAATTTTTGAACAGGCGGCAGCGCAATTAGAGCCGAATGTACGCTTAATTAAAGTAAATACGGAAGCCGAGCAAACCTTGGCTAATGAATTAAAAATTCAAAGCATTCCAACACTGGCTATCTATAAAAATGGTACAGAAATTGTGCGACAACCAGGTGCTATGGGGCTACCAGATTTATTAGGCTGGGTAAAAAGCCATCTCTAAAAAAATTGAAAGTGACAAAGTTCGTTTAGATAAATGGCTTTGGGCTGCCCGATTTTATAAAACGCGTGCCATCGCGAGTGCAGCAGTCAATGGTGGAAAAGTTCATCTAGCAGTACAAAGAGTCAAGGCATCTCGAACGGTAAAGCTCGGTGACTTTTATGAGGTTCATCGA
>CAZORZ010000068.1:0-402 GCA_964582255.1 uncultured Gammaproteobacteria bacterium
AATGATGGCGGCAAGCCTTGCTGATGGTGAAACCATTTTAGAGAATGCAGCGCGTGAGCCAGAAGTCGTTGATTTAGCTGATTTCCTAGTTGAAATGGGTGCCATTATTAAAGGTGCTGGCACAGATAAAATCACGATTACAGGAGTAGAAAAATTAAACGGCTGTGATTATACGGTGTTGCCTGATCGTATCGAAACGGGTACTTATCTTGTGGCCGCCGCGGTGACTGGTGGCAATATTATCTTGAAAGATACTGATCCGACTTTACTAGATTCCGTTATTGCTAAGCTTAAAGAAGCTGGTGCTGTGATTGATTGTGGTGAAGACTGGATCCAGCTTGATATGGAAGGTAAAAGACCGAAAGCAGTTAGCATTAAAACTGCACCATACCCAGGGTTTCC
>CAZORZ010000068.1:418-2009 GCA_964582255.1 uncultured Gammaproteobacteria bacterium
CGATATGCAAGCCCAGTTTTGTGTATTGAATGCTATCGCCATAGGGACTGGAACGGTGACTGAAACAGTCTTTGAAAACCGTTTTATGCACATTCAAGAGATTGTGCGTATGGGCTCTAAAGTAAAGGTAGAAGGGAATACAGCGATTATAGAAGGCATCGATAAATTACAAGGTGCTCAGGTTATGGCGACTGACTTAAGAGCCTCGGCAAGCTTAGTGTTAGCAGGTTTAGTGGCTGAAGGTGAAACCGAAGTTGATCGTATTTATCACATAGATCGGGGTTATGATCACATTGAAGAAAATTTATCCTGCGTCGGTGCGTCGATTAAACGAGTATCATACTAAATGTCCAGTTCAGCCCAAAAAATGATTACCATAGCCTTAGCTAAAGGGCGCATCTTAAAAGATACTCTACCGCTGTTAAAGCACGCAGGTATTGAGCCTAAAGATGATTTAAACACCAGCCGTAAACTTATTTTTGAAACTAATCACGACAATATTAACTTGGTATTGATTCGCTCTGCCGATGTACCAACGTATGTGCAATATGGTGCAGCTGATTTAGGCGTGGCTGGGAAAGATGTTTTGCTTGAACATGGTGGCGAAGGATTATACGAGTTTTTAGATTTAAAAATCGCACCGTGCAAGTTAATGACAGCGGGTTATAAAGACAAGCCCTTGCCCATGGGTAAGATTAAAGTTGCGACTAAATACACGCAAATAACAAAAGATTATTTTCATAATTTAGGTCGCCAAGTTGAACTTATTAAGCTGTATGGTTCTATGGAGCTAGCACCTATCGTTGGTTTGTCGGACATGATTGTTGATTTGGTGGATACTGGAAATACCTTAAAGGCTAATGGTTTAGTGCCTTTAGAGCATATTATGGATATTAGCTCGCGTTTGATTGTTAATCGCGCTTCTTTAAAAATGAATAATCAAGCGATCAAAGACATTGTCGCTAAAATCGAATCTGGCATTGTTTGATTGCCAGCAGATAAAAATGAATATTAAACAAATCAACACGCAAGATACTCAGTTTTGGGCGCAACTCGATCAGTTATTAGCGTGGGAATCGGTATCGGATGATGCTGTTTTTAACACGGTCAGCCAGATTCTTAAAGAAGTAAAAAGCCGAGGTGATGCAGCCGTTTTAGACTTCACTGAAAAATTTGATCAGCTAAAAGTTAATTCTGTCGCTGATTTGGAATTATCAAAAGACAAGCTAAAGAAAGCTTATGATGAGCTAGACGATAAAACCAGAACCGCGCTCAATGTGTCTGCGGAGCGCGTTAAGGCCTACGCCGAACACCAAAAATTAGAATCGTGGCAATACACCGAAGCAGACGGCACAGTGCTTGGACAGAATATAACGCCTTTAGATCGCGCTGGGCTATATGTGCCAGGCGGTAAAGCCGCCTACCCATCATCGGTATTAATGAATGCGATTCCTGCCAAAGTAGCAGGCGTTAAAGAGCTTATTATGGTCGTTCCTGCGCCCAAAGGTGAGCTAAATCATTTGGTGTTGGCGGCGGCCTATGTGGCGAATGTTGATAAAATATTTACCATAGGCGGTGCTCAGGCGATTGC
>CAZORZ010000068.1:2081-6328 GCA_964582255.1 uncultured Gammaproteobacteria bacterium
ATGTAGCCACGGCAAAAAAGATGGTGTTTGGCACAGTGGGTATCGACATGGTGGCAGGGCCATCTGAAATATTGATTGTCTGCGATGGTAAAACCAACCCTGATTGGATTGCTATGGACTTGTTTTCTCAAGCGGAACACGACGAAGATGCTCAGTCGATTTTAGTGAGTGATGATGCCGCTTTTCTAGAAAAAGTATCTGACAGTATTGATCGGTTAATTGCTGAGATGCCACGTAAAAAAATCATTGAAGTTTCCTTAAAATCACGTGGTGCCTTTATTTTGGTTAAAAACATGACTGAGGCAACAGAGGTGGCAAATTATATTGCGCCAGAGCATTTAGAGCTTTCTGTCGAAGACCCAGAGGCCATGTTAAAAAATATTAAACATGCTGGCGCTGTCTTTATGGGGCGTTTTACTCCAGAAGCTTTAGGTGATTATTGTGCAGGCCCTAATCACGTTTTACCCACGTCACGCACGGCTCGATTTTCATCACCATTAGGCGTGTATGATTTTCAAAAACGTTCCAGTGTCATTAATTGTTCAGAGCAGGGTGCATCAACATTGGGTGTTACTGCTGCAATTATGGCGCATGGTGAAGGTTTAACCGCACACGCCAGATCTGCGGAATACCGCATAAAATCGTAGCTAATTAAGTAGTCTTATTATGAAAAAAACATTCAAATTAACGCACCCAAAGCATAAAACTGCTCGTGTGGTGGAAGCAGTAAAGCACGACATAAAAAAATACCTAAAGCGCGAACGCAATAAAAAGCGACCAAATGATGTTGATTTTTGGGATTTTGATTGTAAATTTGGTCTAACAGAAAAGGATGCTGTAGACGTGCATGTGGCTGATTTTAGTAAGCTATTGTCTGATGCAGAAAGTAAATCGGCAGAATCGGTTTATATCGAAATTTTAGTTAAAGACGGTATTAGAGTTGCGCCGCCTGAGCCTACTCAGCTTGAAAGCGATCTTGCTGATGCGGATGATCTAAGTGACGGTGCAGATGAATGGAAGGATTAAAAAGCGTTTAATCTGATTCAACACTAGAGCGGCTAACTTTCGCCCATGTAAAGCCAGTTTTTTGTTCTTCTGGCTCTGCTTTACCGCGATGTTTTACTTGTAGCCCTTTTAAAAAATTGCGTAAAACTTGATCTTTACAGGCGCGAAAATGTTTATGCGTGGCCTTTCTAAAAAAAGCACTGAGTTCATGCTGGCTGATATGAAAACCCACTAAACCCATTGTCTCTAAAATATCGTCAGATTTCATATTCAACGCGATTTTCAACTTCATAAACACAATATTATTATTCAGCTGTTTTTCAGGCTCAGGCTGTGCGCCTTCACGTTTACCACGTTTGAAATTAATCAAACCATTCAAAAATACAGCCATCGTTTTATCATTACAGGGCTTGTAAGCAGGATCATCGTCTTTTTTTAACCAGTCACTAATATCCGCTCTACTGACTTCAAGCTCGGCCAAAGAAAATAGCTTCATCATCTTGTCGTCGTCAAAATTAAAAATATAGCGAACACGTCGCATGATGTCGTTATTTAGCATGGTGGTTTTTATAAAATTAAATATAGGTTGTTATTTTACATGAGAACACTCATTTATATTGGCTAAATTAAAGGCATAGCTTAGAATGGACTTAAGTTAGCCAGATAATCGCTGGCACCTTAGGGTGCTGGAGGAAAGTCCGGGCTCCATAGAGCAAAGTGCCAGGTAACGCCTGGGAGGCGTGAGCCTACGGAAAGTGCAGCAGAAAAGATACCGCCTCGGCTTGCCGAGGTAAGGGTGAAATGGTGCGGTAAGAGCGCACCGCGATACGGGTAACCGTAGCGGCATGGTAAACCCCACTTGGAGCAAGACCAAATAGGAAAGTAATGGCGCTGCTCGCGCTTCTTTCGGGTTGGACGCTTGAGATGCACGGTGACGTGTTATCCAGATGAATGATTATCCACGACAGAACCCGGCTTATAGGCTAACTTACCTAATTTTAATTTCTGGCATAACTGATTAGTGGCGCAGGCCTAAGATGAAACTGTTTTATTCCAATACCTCGCCTTATTCGAGAAAGGTGAGAGTGCTTATTTTTGAAAAAAAGCGACAGTCGAATATTGAATGTGTGCTGGTTAATCCATTTAAGGGTGATGCAGCTCTGTTGCAGGCCAACCCCTTTGGTAAAACCCCTACATTAATAGAGAATCAATGACTAGCATTCAGCCTAAGACATGAACGAGCTTAGGGAGCAGGAAATAAGTTGCCCATACTGCGGTGAAACAATTCGAATACTCTTAGAAGGCACAGACGTAGCGCAAGAATATATAGAGGATTGCCAAGTGTGTTGCCGCCCCATTAATTTTTATCTCTCGATTGAAGTTGAGGGTGATGTAACACTGAGAGTGGCTCATGAAGATGATGCTTATTAAAAGAGGTTTTTGCGCGAAACAGAAGCAAAAAGCCTTTAAGAATTTAAAAGGTGAGGGCTGATCCATGGATCTTAAAGATTTACGTCGTGAATATCTTCATGGTGGTCTGCGTAGCGAGAGCCTTAATGCCGATCCATTAGTACAATTTAATGGCTGGTTAGATAATGCAGTTGCTGCGAAGCTAATTGACCCAACGGCGATGACCTTAGCAACGGTTGATGCTATGGGTCAGCCATCACAACGTATTGTTTTGCTCAAACAAGCGGATCGAAAAGGCTTTGTTTTTTATACTAATTTTGACAGTAAAAAAGGGCAAGACATTGCTCAAAATTCAAAAGTTTCTATGCATTTCGCATGGTTACCTTTAGAAAGACAAGTTAAAATACAGGGTGTGGCTAGTAAATTAAGTGAAGTAGAGTCGTTGGAGTATTTTACGTCACGTCCTAGAGAAAGTCAGTTGGGTGCTTGGTGCTCGGCACAAAGCCATGTCATAGCATCTAGGCAACAGCTTGAAGCTCAGTTTATTAAGATGAAGCACCAATTTTCTGATCGCAATATTCCGCTGCCTGACTTTTGGGGCGGTTATCGAATTGAAGTGCATAAATATGAATTTTGGCAGGGTGGCGCAAATCGTTTACATGATAGCTTCTCTTTTATAAAGGGTGCTAGCGATGATTGGCAGATTGATCGTCTTGCGCCCTAAGCTTATTAATGTAAAAGGATAGCTTTGATGACACATTTTGATGTAATTATTATTGGTTCTGGCCCTGGTGGTGAAGGTGCGGCCTTTAAATTGGCAGCCAGTGGTAAGTCAGTGGCGATGATCGAAAGCTTTGAAAAAATTGGTGGTGGCTGTTTGCATTGGGGTACTATTCCGAGCAAAACACTGCGTCATTCTATCCAGCAAATTGTCGATTATCGTAATAACCCTTTGTTTTCTAATGCGGTAGATGCGTTAAAAATTGATTATCCTTGTTTATTAAATGCTGCTGAAAAAACAGCAGATCAGCAGGTTAAGATTCGGCGCCAAAAATATGATAATTACCAGTTGCCAATTATTAAAGGCTGGGCAAGTTTTAAGGATGAAAATACGGTAGAAGTCATTACCGATGCAGACGTGCGAGAATTATACACGGCTGATAAATTTATTATCGCATCTGGGTCGGCGCCTTATCATCCTGAGCATATCGACTTTTCGAACCCCCATATATTAGATAGCGACACTGTTTTGAAAATGAAAGAGTCGCCAAAATCCATTATTATCTATGGAGCTGGGGTGATTGGCTGTGAATATGCGTCTATCTTCGTTCATTTAGGTTGTAAGGTCACATTGGTTGACAGTAGAGACCGCTTATTGGGTTTTTTAGATAATGAAATATCCGATGCGCTGAGTTATTACTTGCGACAAAAAGGCGCAGTGATTATGCATAACGAGCAATACACCAACATTGAGGTTGTTGATGAAGGTGTGGTGGTCAGCTTTAACTCAGGAAAGAAAACCAGAGCAGATTATTTGTTATGGGCCAATGGCCGAACTGGCAATACCGATGCCATGGGCCTAGAAATGATCGGCGTAAACATTAATCATCGAGGTCAAATCGAAACGAATAAAGGATTTCAAACGGCCTTAGAGCACATTTATGCAGTAGGTGATGTGGTTGGTTCACCAGCCTTAGCAAGCGCAAGTTTTAATCAAGGCCGTTTTGTCGCAACGTGTATTGCAGAAGACCAGTGTGGTTGGAGTTTATTGCAAGATATTCCGATTGGTATTTACACCACGCCAGAAATAAGCTCATTGGGCAAAACAGAGC
>CAZORZ010000069.1:0-6278 GCA_964582255.1 uncultured Gammaproteobacteria bacterium
TTAAGTTTAAAAAATGAACTGGGCTTTGGTACAGAGTTTAATTTAAACCTTGATGACACCACTCGCACAGGCATTATATTAGAGGCTAATAATAAGCTATCTGATAATCTTACAAGCAGCTTAAGTTTCACTCATTTAGATGCTAAATTAACTGCCGGTGCTTTTGAAGGAAACACCTTACCCTTAGTACCTGAATCAACTTTACGGTTAAGTGGCTCTTACCAATTAAATAGTCAAACATTAATTAACCTCGAAATGATACGTGTTGATGATCAAGTATTTGGAGGTGACTTTAGTAATTCTTTAGACAACTTAGATAGCTATCAAGTTATTAATTTTAATGTGAAGCATACGACTAAAGATTGGAGCTTATCATTCAGAGTTAATAATCTATTGAATGAAAAATATAGTGAAAGCGGCAATTTGTATAATGAATCAATTTATCAATCGGTATCACCTTTTGCGCTTATTTCATCAACAGATTATCAATCCTTTTTCACTGCGCCTAATAGAAATTATTGGCTCACAGCAAAATACAATTTTTAGTAACGCCTGATGCCCAGAATATCCAAAGTAACCACCAAAACTGGTGATGACGGTTCTACTGGACTAGCTGATGGCACACGTTTATCTAAAGATGATAAACGTGTGCATCTTATTGGCGAAATAGACGAATTAAATTCATTTATTGGATTAAGTCTTAGCTCTATTTCAAAGGCGTTTTCACACTATTTATTACATGTTCAGCATGATTTATTTGATATTGGTGCCGAGCTTTGCCAACCCGATAAATGCTTAATTACACATTCTTATGTCGATGCGTTAGAAACACACATTGAGACAATGAATGATCAATTGCCCCCTTTATCAGAGTTTATTCTGCCTGGTGGCTCAACTCTTTTAGCTCAATTGCACGTTAGTCGTACTGTTTGTCGACGTTGTGAACGCACTGCAAGCTCAATGAGCCATGAATTTAATCCAATTACCTTACAATACTTAAATCGCTTATCTGATTTTCTATTTGTTTTTGCCCGTTTTATGGCGGTTAAAACTAAAACAGCTGAAACCTTGTGGCAATCAGAGTATTCTAGAAAATAATTACCCTATCTGCTGATCGGTAGTTATTCTAAAACATAGACCTAAAATAAAGAGCTACATTATTATGAATATAAAAACAGCATCCATCATCAGTGTTATTTTTGCCCTAGCCTTATTTCGTTTGATGCAAATCATTCCTAATGTTAGCCCAATCGCTGCAATGGCATTGTTTGCAGGTGCTCACTTTAGTGATAAAAAACTCGCTTTTGTTGTGCCTTTTGCGGCTCTTCTACTAAGCGACTTTATATTAGGAATGCACAGCACAATGATTTTTGTCTATGCTGTTTTTGCCGTTACTGTTTGGGTCGGTATCTCATTACAAAAACGCCTTAATTTTCTGTCTATCGCATTTGCAGCGATTGGTACATCATTATTATTTTTCTTAGTGACTAATGCAGGTGTTTGGCTAATGTATGACACCTATTCGCCTGGCTTCACAGGATTAATTGAAGCCTATATTGCAGGTGTACCCTTTTATCAAAATACTTTACTTGGTGATTTATTTTTTAGTGCCGTTTTATTTGGTGGTTATGCTCTCATAAAGCAAAGTTATCAAGTTGATCATTCTTCTAAGGCATAAAATTTAACAATTCGCTTTAGATACCTTTTCGCATAAACTGCGGTCTACTTTAAGGCGACCGCTATGAAAAAGCTAAAAACGAGCAACCCTGTTGCACATCACATTAATCGTTTTAATAAACCGAGTGTTCAAAAGGATAAGAAAAAAGCATTAAAACAAGGTGCTATAAAATACAGAATTCAGCTATATCAGCAAGCGGCATAACGTGCCCCTCGCTGATATAGCTGAATGAAGCAGAAATTCTTCTGCTTCAATTTGCTGTGTGTAAACTCTGATTTTAGAGCCTATAAGCGCTCTAGATAATCCATTTTAAATTGCTCTTCCACTAAGCCAGCTTCAATTAAAATCTCACTCGCTTTGGCATGAAACGCTTTTGGTAAAGCGGCATAAACTTCAAATTCTGATATGTTATCGTGTTCATCAACAATGTGTTGATAGACTTCTTCTAAGTGATCTAAATCACCGTCTTTTAAACACACTAAACTGTACTGAAAATTATCTAACGCATCGTCTAAAGAATGACAGAAATTTTCAAGGTAATGATCGCACTGTGGTGTGTGCAAATGATAAAGTTCAATAGGCTGTTCTTTTTCTAAGGCTAATAGATGCTCTATTAAGCTCTTGATGCTCGCCATGCCTGTTTCATAAGCGATGAGTATGATGGGGGCATTTGATTCATCATCCAAAGTAAAATGACCTTTAGGCCCAATGATATTAACGACTTCATTTTTCTTTAAGGTGTTAAAAATATAATCGCTAAATTCATCACCCTCGTGCTGTTGAATATGTACGCTGGGACGAACCCCATCACAAGGGCAACTGGCTAAGGATTTGTTACGACGGATACCATTTTTTAACGCAATGGTCACATACTGACCGGCAAAGAACTTAAGCGGTTGTGATCGCGGTGTTTTAAATTCTATCTCTCTTACGTTACTTGATAGTTGCCTGATTTTATAAGTTTTAGCGTCTATATTTTGTTCTAAAATTTCATTTTCTGAACCATGTTCTACCGCATTAAGAGTTATATCTGTCACGGGAGCATGACAACACATTAAAAAATAGTTTTGTTTTTTTTGCTGCCTATCCATCACGTAATCAGAGTGACAAATTGATTGGATTTGGCCATGTTTTAATTGCGCGATGCAATCACCACAATTACCGCCATCACAGCCATATTTTAAACTTAAGCCTGAAACAAGCCCAGAGTGCAGGATTGATTCTTTATCGGAGCTTTTAAATTGGTGCTGGGTATTTTCAATAGTGACATTAAAAAGTGGCATAAATAATAACGGTTAACCATGACGCTGTTGATATTGGGTCATCATCCAATTTATAAAGGCAGCTAAGGTTTGTTTTTGTTCACGATCACAATCTTCTTTCATTACTGTTAGTCGGTCCCTCATGTCAAAAATAAGCGATTCATAGTCCGCGATTTTCATATGGGCATCGTCTAATTTTGTTTGAATACGATTGATTTGATCAACAACTACTTGATCGGCAGGCAAAAAATCGGTACTAATTTTACTGGTTGCACGCTGTTGAATACGAGCAACGCGTTTTATTTCTTTCATGTTATCCATTTCCATTGCTGGATAACGCATCATTAATGACTTAACAGTCACTTCTCCTTCAAAAACATCCAGCTTGCCTGCTTGAATATCTTTTTGTATTTGCCTACGACCGATGCCAGCTAGTTTTGCTGCTTTCGATGCATTTAATCGACGTTCCATTGTTGGCCTCGGTAATATTATCAAGTTTATGACTAAAATATATTACCTTTGGGGATATTATCAAGTTTTTTATAATACTTTATGGATATAAATTAATTAATGAGAAGAGCCTGTCATATTCCATTCGTAGCTACAATCTAAGATCCCCCTAACTCGTCTAATGCCTTTTAGGCCTTCATGAGTCATGATGTACATAGGTGTCTTATTATCGAGCCGTTTATGCGCTTTTTTCAACCAAATAGTACCCATCTCAAGATTCCTTGGATAAGTCGTTCTTAAGGCATCTGAAATGCCGACTAAATGCACTAAATGCTCATTAACTTTATCAGTTTCAGGGAAAGCTTTATCTTTACGGTATTGCTCCATATGACGAACACGCACTTCATCGGGCAAGCCGAGTAAAATTATTTTTTCCTTAACCTGTAACTTCCAATCATCCAATAATTCCATTATGGATTGGGTCAATGCTAATCTTTTTTCATTCATATTGAGTCCTTAGTTAAATCATAATTCCGCGAATCATAAAATAAAATACCGCCGCCATTAATGCAGAAGCAGGTACAGTAATAACCCAAGCTGCCGCAATTTTAATCACTGCTGAACGCTTTACTAGCTCTTTTTTATACACTTTTTTAAGGCCTTTACGTTCTTTTTTAGTTAATTCTGCTGATGCTGAATTATCTTTTAACTGCTTAAGCATGACACGCTTTTTAAAGATAGACGCTCTTCTAAAGTCTCTTAAGAAACTTTCTACATCTTGTTTATCTTGATCATCATGGTGATCAATAATATCTTGTTCCATTCGTGCGTAACTGGCTTTTAGATATTCGCGTAAAAAACCAACACCGAAAACAGCACCAACAGTGATGTGCGTGGTACTAACCGGCAAACCTAATTGACTTGCAATAATAACCGTAATAGCCGCAGCCATCGCAATGGCAAAGGCTCGCATTTGATCAAGCTCTGTTATTTCTGAACCGACTGTTTTAATCAATTTTGGTCCGTATAAAGCAAGGCCTAGCGCAATACCTACTGCACCTATAATCATCACCCACAAAGGAATGGCCGCTTTTGCAGTAACTCCACCGTGTACAACACTATCGTAAATAGCCGCCAACGGGCCAATTGCATTGGCTACATCATTGGCACCATGGGCAAAACTTAATAATGCAGCGGCAAAAATAAGCGGCACAGTAAACAACTGATTGACACTTACCTTATCGTTAGACAGTCTGCCAGCATGACGTTTTACAATTGGTTTAATAATAATATAAATAACAATAGCAATGATAAAGCCGATGCCTAATGCCGTTGTAAAATCTAACTTAATTAATCTTTTTAAGCCTTTTAATATCAAATAAGTCGAAAACATCCATGCCATAAACGCCACCATATAAGGCACAGCCACGACAGATGCGGCATTCATATCGTCTTTATAGGTAATCGTTCGTTTTATAATGTACAAAAATATTGCGGCAATCATCCCTCCTAACAAGGGTGAGATGACCCAACTTGACGCAATCAAGCCCATATTTCCCCAGTTAGCAATACCAAAACCGCCAGCCGCGCCACCTGCACCCAAGACACCTCCGACAATAGAATGAGTGGTAGAAACTGGTGCGCCCAGTGCCGTCGCTATATTGAGCCAGATAGCTGCTGACATCAATGCTGCAAGCATCAGCCAAACAAAGGTATCTGCATCTTTAATCAAAGAGGGGTCGATAATACCCTTCTTAATGGTACTCACCACATCTCCACCAGCAATAATGGCACCACTCGCTTCAAAAATAATAGCAATAATGATAGCGCCTGTTAGTGTTAATGCCTTTGAACCCACTGCTGGGCCAACATTATTAGCAACATCGTTAGCGCCAATATTCATTGCCATATAGCCGCCGACCAACGCCGCTACAACTAATATGTAACTCCCTTCTACATGGCCAAATGAACTTCCAACAAAAATCAAAATTCCAAGGGCAAACAGAAAGGCTAAGCCTATTTTTATCTGCTCTCCACGTACTGAGTCAAATGCCTTATCTAACTGGTTCATGTTTTTTAAATTCATAAATTCGAATGCTTATCTTCAAAAAACGAAGGCTAATTTATCTATAAGCGAAACACAATGAATAAAGATGATAATTTTAGCTTTATTCTCTTTTTGTTCTCAGTTATGATTGAGGACAAAAGGAGAACCTAAATGCTGACATTACAACAAAGTAAAACACTCGACTTTATTAAAGACTTTATTTCACAAAACAATTACAGCCCTTCGCTAAATGAAATAGCCATTGGCATCGGTATTGTTTCTAGAGGCGTTGCCCATCGTTACGTGAATGGATTAATTGAAAAAGGTTTTTTATATAAACAACCCAATAGCCAGCGTGGCTTAGAAGTCATCGAACAAGAAATAGCATCTCATTCACTGAGCATACCTTTTTTAGGTAAAATTGCAGCTGGCTTACCTTTAGAGGCCATTACTGATGATAGTGAGCTTGATCTGGGCCAGTTCTTTGCTGGGCCTGATAAATTTGCATTAAGAGTCAGTGGTGATTCTATGATAGAGGTCGGCATTCATGATGATGATTATGTCATTATTAAAAAACAACAAACCGCATCTGATGGCGATATAGTGGTTGCGATGATTGATCGCAGTGAAGTGACATTAAAGCGTTTTAGACGTCGCCCTAATAACCAAATAGCTCTGATACCTGAAAACCGAGACATGGAACCGATGATTTATGAAGATCATCGGGTAACAGTTCAAGGTATATTAATTGGGCAAATGCGAACTTATTAAAATTAAATCATACCCTCAGATTTGATAAAACTTATAATTTTATCAAGGCCATCGCCAACCTTTAAATTGG
>CAZORZ010000070.1:0-6240 GCA_964582255.1 uncultured Gammaproteobacteria bacterium
GTGTTTCTGATGCCAGTGTTGCTTTGTGTGTATAACCGGGCTCTCTTACTCTGACTTTAATATCGACAGCACCAGGCATAACCCAACAACCCTTTGCATCAATGTCATTCAGCGCACTAAATTTCTCTGGCTTCTCGCCAACTGCGACTACTAAACTGCCCTCAATATAGATATCTTGTAAACTCGATGAATTAGTTTCTGGATCTATCAATAAACCATTTTTTATTAGTGTGCTCATTGACCACCCCCAACTATCATCGACATGACGGCCATACGTACCGCAATACCAAATGTCACCTGCTGTAAAATGACCGATTGCTTGCCATCCATAACACTGGATGCTATCTCAACGCCTCGGTTTGCTGGGCCAGGATGCATCACAATAGCGTCTGGATGAGCCAGTGCTAAACGCTCTTCACTCAGACCAAATTGATTAAAATATTCTGATTCGCTGGGTAATAGAGCGCCTTGCATCCGTTCCTTTTGCAACCTCACCATAATCACCACATCAACATCTTTTAGGCCTTGCTCAATGTCGTGATAGACCGTAACCCCTAATGACTCTACATCCTTAGGCAATAGAGTTTTAGGTGCGATAACGCGAACTTCCCCAGTACTTAAGGTATTTAAGGCATGAATTTGGGAGCGTGCAACGCGTGAATGTAAAATATCACCCACGATGGCAACCCGTAACTTGGTAAAATCTTGTTTATGTCGCCTAATGGTAAACATGTCTAACATGGCTTGAGTTGGATGTGCATGTTGCCCATCGCCTGCATTTAACACGCTCACTCCAGGCGCAACATGATTTGCAAAAAAGTGCGCACTGCCACTATCTGAATGCCTAATAACAAACATATCAATTTGCATGGCTTGCAAGTTATGCAGGGTGTCTAACAGTGATTCACCTTTAGCTGTTGCTGAGCTTTTTACATCTAGGTTTAGGATATCAGCCGAAAGACGCTGAGCTGCTAGCTCAAAAGTAGAGCGAGTTCTGGTGCTGTTTTCAAAAAATAAATTGGCAACTGTTTTACCGCGCAGTAGCGGGACTTTTTTAACACTGCGATCACCGATTGGGGTGAACGACTCGGCGGTATCTAAAATTTGGGTTAGAACGGATACGGGCAAACCCTCAATAGATAAAAAGTGTTTTAACTGCCCGTTATCGCCGATTTGAATATTAGATTTATAGCTCATTAGTCACCACATGGTAGGTGATAGGGTCTGGACCTATGAGCTTAACATTCTCATTACTTTTTAAGGTCATTTTTAGAGCACAGTAATCTGCTTGAATAGGTAGTTCGCGACCACCTCTCTCGATTAAAATGGCTAGGACAATTTTTTCTGGGCGGCCAAAATCAAATAACTCGTTCATCGCCGCTCTGATAGTACGCCCTGTTTGCAACACATCATCGACTAGGATAACGGTTTTTCCATCGAGATTTTCAGTGATTTCAGACGGGCTAACGGTGGGATGCAAACCTGTTTTAGAAAAATCATCGCGATAAAAACTGATGTTTATCTTACCTAAGCCAGTGCTGGGTTTGAGGGATTGATGCAGTGCCTTAGCCACCCAATATCCGCCAGTATCAATACCGATAATGACAGGCTCATCCTTGCCTTGGAACAGCATAGATAAGTCTGTTGCTAGGTCATCTATCAGTGAATTGGCGCTTTTTTCAGTCAATGCTTAGGTCGCTCTCTTAATTTGTTGCGATTTATAGCATATTTTTAATCCTTGCGCCGCAAGCTTATGTTTATAATGCGTTTAAATATAAAGAATAATGAATAATATGAAACTTACTCCTAAAGCTTTTAGTCAATGGGCACAAAAACGAATTACTTTGGTAGGCATGTCTGGTGTTGGAAAATCACACCTTTCTAGTATGTTACGCGATCATCAGTGGTTTCATTATTCTGGCGATTACCGTATTGGCACTCGCTATTTAGACGAAGCCATCATTGATATGATTAAAATTCAGGCTATGAAAGTCCCTTTTTTAAGTGAATTATTGAGAAATGATTGGATTTCCATCAAAAACAATATAAAAGTTCACGATCTTGGGCCTGTTTTAAGTTTTATTGGTAAACTTGGCAACCCCGAAATTGGCGGTGTTGCATTAGAAGATTTCATCCAGCGCCAAGCACATTTTCGACAAGCTGAAATAGCGACCATGTACGATGTGCCCGACTTCATCGACAAAGCAAAAAATATTTATGGCTATCAACATTTTATCAATGATGTTGGTGGCAGCGTCTGTGACCTTGACCAAGATGGAGTGATTGAACATCTCGCTGAACATACACTTATTTTATACATTCGGGTTACCAATCAAGAAGAGGAAGAAAAGCTGATTAAACGCGCTGTCAGTGCGCCAAAACCGCTGTACTACCGCCCTGAGTTTTTGCAACAACACTTAGCTTTGTATTTAGCTGAAAACAACATTCAATATGCCGCGCAGATGGATCCTGACGATTTTGCTCGTTGGGTTTTTCCTAAGCTATTCCACTCGCGTCTTCCACGTTATGAAGCCATTGCCAAACATGGTTACACAGTGACATCGGAAGAAGTATCGCAAGTGAAAAACGAGCAAGACTTTTTAGCCTTAGTCGAACGCGCCATCAAGAGACAAAGCTAATGCCCTTAGTTGCACATAATAATTTACCCTCTTTTAACCGACTTGCCAACGAAGGTGTTCGTGTCTTAACCCCAGACACGGCTAACTCACAAGACATTCGAGAAATGCACATTGGGCTATTAAACATGATGCCCGATGCTGCTTTAGCCGCCACGGAACGCCAGTTTTTTCGTTTGATCGGTGAAAGTAACCCCATTGCACAATTTTATCTTCACCCCTTTACCTTAGATGCCTTACCACGTGGCGAAAAAGCTCAAGCTCATATTGATGAACATTACGAAACCTTTGAACAGATAAAAGCACAGGGCTTAGATGCTTTAATTATCACTGGTGCAAATGTGGTTGGTGCAGAGCTGTCTAATCAGCCTTTTTGGCAGCCCTTAATTGACGTGGTTGATTGGGCACATGAGCATGTGACCTCTACTCTATGCTCGTGTCTAGCAACTCATGCTGTTTTGGAATTTCGCTATCAACAAAAGCGACAGCCCCAACCTTTTAAAAAATGGGGCGTATTTCCACATACAGTGGTAAATCGGCATCATCCCTTAGTGAACGACATAAACACCAAATTTCATGTGCCACATTCACGCTGGAATGAGGTGTCATTGCAACAATTTAAACAGGCTGGGTTACAGGTTTTGGTGAAAGGTGATGGCGGCTGTGTTCATTTAGCTGCTAGTAGAGACGGCTTTAAAACCATCTTTTTTCAAGGCCATCCCGAATATGACACTATTTCTTTATTAAAAGAATACAAACGTGAAGTCACCCTGTTTTTGAATGGTGAGCTAAAGCAGTATCCTCCGTTTCCAGAGAACTACTTTGGTCAGTTTGAACAAGCCTTGTTTAATGAGTATCAATATCGCGTTGAGACCTTAGCCGAAAAAATAGAATTCCCTGATGCCTTAGTCAGTGAATACTTAAATAACACATGGCGTGACTCAGCTGTTGAAGTCATTGGAAAATGGATCGGTTTAGTGTATCAAGTCACTAATAATGACCGTAAAAAACAGTTTATGGATTCGGTGGATAGCAATAACCCATTAGCTTTATAACGCTAATGACTCATTTTTATATAGGGGCTACCCCTGATTATCGAGTTAATCCATAGTGGAATAGTGTACAGTTATTTGACCTATGAAGTAATTATTGAACTCTAAAATATTAGCCTCATTAGTCGTTGTATCAGCTATATCGTTTATACCTACGGCGGTGTAGCTCCAACCTTTCGATAATCATCTCTATTTGAAGACATCATCAGAATTAATTGCTGTACCAGCCCTTTCAAATTCAAAGGACAATAAAACCAAGCTAGAAGCTTAGTCATATTGTAAGCGGCAGCTACTAATGCAACATTAACATGATCGCCAGCTTTGCCTTTTGCCTTTTGGCTTATGCCTACTATACCCCACGCAAGCTGCGCGCAAAACAGGCTGACCGCACCAGACACTTGATCGATATTGGCTTGTTTTTTTGCGGACTATTTACCAGATTACGCTGTTTTGTTCTTTAATATTAATGGTTTAGAGGCTCATTAAGTAAATTTCACAATAAGCTTATCCAGTTTTGTGGTTGATATGGGATAAGCCGGTTTCATAGGCTGGGCGAAACAGGCAATTCTATATTCTTCTATTGCCCATCTTAAGGTCTCTTTTAGTGCTTCAGGATTGCAATCGTCATCCATTTTAGCTAAATATATAAGCCAGTAATGGCGTATTTCGCTGAGTTTTAACGATGCGTTTTGAGTCTTATCTTTTAATTTATCTAAACGCTTTTCAATCGCCAACAGATACCTAGGGTAGCGTTGCAAGTTACTTGATGGTACCGCTCGGACAAAGCCTTCGTAAATTAAAAAATCTAGCTGCTGATTAATATCATCCAAGTCGTCCACAGGGATTTTTTGTTGATTTAATCTGCCTACAACACTGCGCCACTGCTTGAGTATATTTACCATTAACTCTACACGTTCATGACAGTTGACTACAAAATACTCCTTTTTAGCCTCAATTAGCTGGTCGAATTCGATATAATTTGTGGGTAATTTTTGCGTTAAAAACTGATCCGTAACACATGACATCAAAATATCATCTATCAGCTCTTCTTTACTCCCAACACTCAGATACATTAATAATAACGCGCTATTGTTTTTTATGTGTTTACTGACATCTTTTATAACTGCTTTTAACTTGAAATAGATTAGCCGAGCTATACCTGATGAATGATAAAAATCAGATTGTTGCTGGGTGTCCAATAATTCTAGTTTCACATACTGCTGATAATCAACTAAAGCGGGGAAAGCCTTAATATTAACGCCCTGTAAAATAACAAACGGCTCTATGGTGCCAAAACTCCATTCAAGCAATTCTTCCTCATACTGTTCACTTTCTACCGTCACCTGTTGTTCAAATTGTTTAGTGGCTTCTATCGATAAATTATTTTTTAACAACTCTAACGAACGCCCAAAGTTAATGCATTGCGTGTCTTTAACAACACAAAAGCGCATTTTAAAATGGCTTTCAATCTGTTCTGGCTGCCAATCTTTTAGCTCAATATTAACCCCCGTCATACGTTGCAACTGAACACTTAACTGATCTAAAAGTGGCTTTTGTTGGTCTAGATTTTCCACACACGCACTGGCAAAATTTGGTACTGGAACAAAGTTTTTACGTAATGCCTTAGGTAAGGAACGAATCAATAATTGAATTTTTTCTTCTAATAAACCTGGTACCAAATATTCAAAATCACTGTCGTCAAATTGATTAAGCAAGGCCAAGGGGATATTTACCGTCACTCCATCTGCTTCTGTACCGGGCTTAAACTGGTAATTTAGGGTTAACTGCTGATTTTTTAAGCTTAAAAATTCAGGATAATCGGCATTGTCTTGCTCATGTTGCTTTACTAAAATATCTTCTTCGCCTAACAGCATTTTAGCTAATTGCACTTTATCACTTTGCTTCACCCATTTTTCCAAGCTTGGGCCATCAATAATGTCAACTGCTAACCGAGAATGATAAAACTCATATAAAAAATCATCATCAACCAGTAGTTCGCGTCGCCTTAATTTATCTTCTTCTTTACGATAAAAATCAATTAGTTGTCTATTTTTATTAATAAATTCAATAGGGCTGCTAAATTCAGACTCTACTAAACCTTGTCTGATGAAAATCTCACGCGTTAGCTTTGGGTCTATAACCGCAAAATTAATCCGTCTTTTTGCCTCGACCAATAGCGTATATATTCGTGTATTACGGTAGGCTGACACTCGACCATAGCGTGGTTGAAAGTGAGGTTCGCTATATTCGTATTGATGTAAATGCTGTAAATCGGACATAAGCCATTCAGGCTCACATAACGCGACTTGGTGTGCATACAGAAATCGCGTGTCAATAAATGATGCCGCCATTAACCATTTGGGTGGCTTCTTAATGCCAGATGCGGGGAATATTTTTAAAGTACGATTACGTGTCGCTAAATAATCGGCAAATTTGCGCTTAAGCTCTTTCGCCTTGCCTGCTTTCTTTTTATTTTTATCATCCAATTGTAATGTTGCGATATGACTTGGAATACCACTTAAAATAGCGCGATGGATATTGTCTGTGGCGCC
>CAZORZ010000071.1:0-6224 GCA_964582255.1 uncultured Gammaproteobacteria bacterium
GAGCATCGCCAGTAACATATTTGGCTTGAATAACACCAGACACTTTGACATTCATTCCACCGTGAGATGCAGCAAGAGCTGATCCAGAAACTGCCATTGCAACTGCTGCTGCGATAAGAGTAATTTTTTTCATTTGTTATATCCTAAAAAGTTAAAAAATTTTGTATTCTAATATATATATATTTCGTCGCCATTAAGCGACGTGAAGAAATATAATTGATTGAATGTGCCTTCGCAAGCTTTATTTACAAAAAAACGACAGTTTATTGGTTTTTTTTATTTAATTTTTTTTTTTTGTGGTTTTTTTGACAAAAATTATGTCAGAGTATTTTGACTAACGTGGCTATAACAGCTACGGACGTTACCATCATCATACCTAAGCGTATCGTTAATCGGTATTCAAGTTCTTTTAAGTCTCTACCCATTTGTAACTTTAGTTCTTCAATGTCTTTTTTTGTCGCTAATTGGTCACTGATAACTTCTGCCAATATTTCTGCTTGAACCTCAGCCTGCTGTTCTGTAAAGCCTGCTGATTTTAATTTTTTTGCATACGCTAGCGGATCAAATGCCAATGCACTCATAAGCCTTCACCCTTTATCTGTTTATGCAATAATAGCACAATTTTTTATAACGCCTACTGCCATGAAGCTGCTCGCCGACTTTTTTCCCATTCTATTATTTTTCTTGGTCTATACATTTTATGGCGACATCCCAGCAGAGGTCATTACCTCGACGAATGCTTTATTGCCGTTTATGGACTTATCTATAGCTGATAGTAAAGATGCCATTTATTTTGCTACTCTTGTGGCTATTATTGCGTCTTTAATACAAGTTGGCTTTTCGGCTGTTATTCATAAACACATTGAAAAAATGCACTTAATCACGTTGATTCTTCTAATAGTGTTTGGCGGTGCAACTTTACTTTTTAAAGATCCCTTATTTATTAAATGGAAACCAACCGTTATTAACTGGTTATTCGGCCTTGCTTTTTTAGGCAGCCAATTTATTGGCAGCAAACCCTTAGTACAGCGAATGATGGATCAGGCTGTTGAACTCTCTCCTCGCGTCATTTGGTATAAACTTAATTTAGCTTGGGTTGGTTTTTTCATGGTGTCTGGCTTAGCTAACCTTTATGTTGCGTTTAATTACTCTGAAGAGACGTGGGTTAACTTTAAATTATTTGGCTTACTAGGATTAACTTTTGTGTTTATTATTGGCCAAGCTTTTTTTCTATCAAAATACATAGTTCCCGAAGACAAAGAGGATAATCACCATGCTGTATAGTATTGTTGCAACTGACGTAGAAAATAGCTTAGCGTTACGCGTTAAAGCTCGCCCTTTACACTTAAAGCGTTTACAAGCGCTTAGTGATGAAGGCCGTTTAATGTTAGCTGGCCCTAATCCTGCTATTGATAGCAATGACCCTGGTGATGCTGGCTTTACTGGCAGCTTGATTATTGCCGAATTTAATAGCTTGGAAGGGGCGCAACAATGGGCTGATGCCGACCCTTATATAGAAGTGGGTGTATATAGGGGTGTTGTAGTGAAACCTTTTAAGAAAGTATTACCCTAAGCTCTGCCTCTTATCATCACAGGAACAACCATGAAATATATTTTTTACACGTTTTTTTTAACCGTTTCTTTTAATAATTATGCCGCGCCTAAAGTACTTGCCACCATTAATGGTACAGATATCACTCAAGCGGCGGTAGAAAACCACATGTTGCATGTTAAAAGTTCGATGTCATTTCGAACCGCCTTAGCAACCATGATAACCATTGAAGTATTAGCCACTGAGCGTTTAAAAACACCCCTTATAACAGACTCTGTGCTGCAACTTGAACTGGATAGAAACCGTAAAGCACTTTTGGCATCTGCTACCTCAGAAGCTTTACTACAAAGCTTTAAAATGTCGGATGAGGAAATCGAGGCTGCATATCAAGAGCAGTATTTAACCGAGCGTTTATTAAAAGAATACCAAGCCAGTCATATTTTGGTAAAAACAAAACAACAGGCTGATGATTTATTTGCACAGCTAGAACAAGACGCTGATTTTGCGGCATTAGCCAAACAACATTCTACTGGCCCGTCTGGTAAAAATGGTGGCTCATTAGGCTGGTTTAACCTGAGTAAAATGGTAAAGCCTTTTTCAACCGCTACTGCCTCTTTAACAAAAAATGGTATCTCTGCACCTGTGAAAACACAGTTCGGTTGGCATATCATCAAATTAAATGACGTCAGGGAAATAACCCCTCCTACCTTAGCGTCGGTAAAAAATAAAATAAAAAGTCGGTTTGCTGCATTAAAACTTAATGATGAAATTGAAAAATTAATTGCTACTGCCGATATCGTTATTAAGCAGCCATAATCTTGAATAACAAAACCTTACTTTTTACCATTGCTAGTGGTTTTGTTGCCGTTTTACTGGGCGCTTTTGGCGCTCATGCTTTAAAAAACATAGCACCACTTGCGTTAATAGATACGTGGAAAACGGCATCTTTTTATCATTTCATTCATACTGTTGTTTTATTGATTATTATTTTAAAACAACAACTCCTTACCCACCTTGGCAAACAGCTAGACTCATCAGCCTATAACAAAGTTGTTATTGGTTTTTTTGCAGGAATGATTTTATTTTCGGGGAGTTTGTATTTGTATGTATTAAGCCAAATAAAATTGTTTGCCATGGTGACACCCATCGGCGGTGTGATACTACTATTGAGCTGGGCTTACTGGTTTAAAACTGAGCTATTCGATCAGAGCTAATCGATCAGAGCTAAGCAACCACACCAAGTGATGCACTGCTCAACACAAAGGCGCGGTTAAAGACTAAGCCGTCGCAGATAAAACCGACAGAAGCTTATCTTCACCGTCAATTCTTAACGCCATACATTCACCAATTTCTGATAAGTCATCAAACAGATTGGTGATGCTGTCATGACTGTCGGCACCTTCATATTTATCATTAAAGGAGACGAATATTTGTGTGGTTTTATCAATATCACCAAAGACTTGTTCGGCAACCTTCACAATTGAGTCACGACGTTCTTTGCCATCAACAATTCGATTATAAATTTCAAAATGACCCAGTGCGGAATAATCAACCAACCATTGGTTAAGCTCTTTTAATTTTACTAAAATTTCATCCGTTTTAGCACCTAAAGAATCTAAGCCAGCCACCTCACAAAAACACACTAATAATTGCTGTCTTTCAGTCAGTAACTCTTCAATGACATTATTAATTCGGGTACGACGTTCATTTTCTTTGGTTATTTTTTGAGCCGCTTTAGCAATGCTGTCAATATTTGATTGAGTCATATTATATACTTCTTTTTTATGGTTATTTTTGTCATTCGACAATGCTTATAAGGGTTGGTGTGTGTTTAAGACAACATCATCTATCACACGACCATTCATATATATTTGGCCTAAATATCGCTCCTCTCCAGACTGTGCAAACTCGAATATGTATAGCCGACATAATGACATAGAACCTGACTGATTGCGACATAGTTTAAGCTTTGCAACAGAGACCGTATCATCCAATAATTGTACATCTAGATCCATACAAGCTCTTTTACTGACGGACAATGCAATTTCTCGACATGACATGCTATTTTTCCAAAATAAAAACAGCAATACGATAAAACCGATTAACACTAATTCTTGCATAACAATGGTATAATAGCTCCATGAATGATGCCGCTTTAAAACGACTAGACGATATTGAAATTTTATTTTCTGAACAAGAATATACTGTTCAGACATTGAATGAAATTGTAACTCGTCACGCCGATAAGATCGACAATTTAGAGAGGCAACTTCTACATTATAAAGAGCAGCTTGGCGCACTACAAGATGCACAAAATTTAGACCCTAACAATACGCCTATCGACGAACGTCCTCCACATTATTAACGGCGAACCACTGACTGATTTATAAAATGTTGCCAAAAGAAATTATATGTTGCGATGAAAACATGTTGGCTACGGCTCAGGCTTGCAGTGATTTGTTAAATATACCCATTCATCATACGCGCACTGAAGATCAGTTTTTAGACTTTTCTAATGGCGTCATTAGCCTTTCATCCACAGATAACAAACAGCTTTTAACATTTACTCATAGCTTTGACAGCAGCTCTTTAAGGCGCAGAATACAAGCACAAGACCAACATTTACTTAAAGCGTTTAAAGATAAACAAAAACCCATTGTGTCGATTTTGGATTTAACGGCTGGATGGTGTCGAGATAGTTTTATTCTTGCCAATAATAATTGGCAAGTTACGGCCGTAGAGCAGTCAACGCTTATTCATTTTCTAACTCAGTTTTCTCTTCAGAGGTATTCACTAAACAGTCATGTGCCACTGAGCTTAATTCGTCAAAATTCATTTGCGTATTTAACAACATTAAAAACGTCGCCCGATGCTATTTATATTGATCCTATGTTTCCTTCGGGCAATCACCCCGCAAAAAACAAAAAAGAAATACAGCTGTTGCAAGCAGTGACTGAAAATATTCAAATAAATGAGCTATTTGAATTGGCACTCGACACGGCAAAACAACGCGTTGTGGTAAAAAGGCCGTTACACAGTGAGTTTTTAAACGCACGTAAACCCAGCTTTCAATACACGGGCAAAACAATTCGTTTTGATGTTTATCAGTGTGTTGCTGACGAATTTTAATTATGAATGCGATTCCAACCATCTAAGGCGGCTATTTTATATGCCTCTGCGAGAGTAGGATAATTAAAAACAGCATCTATAAAATAATCTAATGTACCGCCTAATGTCATCACTGCCTGACCGATATGGACTAGCTCTGTTGCTCCTTCACCTACAATATGAATGCCTAAAATACTTTTATCTTCTAATGAAAAAATTATCTTAAGCTTACCTTCTCGTAACCCCATAATTTGCCCTCGCGCTATTTCTCTAAAACACGCGACACCAATATCATACGGCAAATTCTTGTCTTTACACTCTTGCTCAGACAGGCCGACCATACTAATTTCTGGCACTGAATAAATACCGTAAGGAAAAATATCCATTTTATGGGTACAACTTTGCTCAAAGGCATGACAGGCAGCCGATCGCCCCTGCTCCATAGAAGTCGATGCTAAGCTTGGAAAACCAATAATATCGCCTGCGGCATAAATGTGAGGCACTTCAGTTTGATAATATTCATTCACCTTAATTTGGCCGCGCTTATCTGCCGAAATTCCTGCATTTTCTAAATTAAGGGTATCGCTTAAACCTTGTCTACCCGCAGCCACGAGCACCATTTCGGTGACAATTGATTTACCACTTTTTAATTTTGTGAGTATCTTGCCATCTTCTCGCTTAGTCATTTCGGCGATGTCTTCGCCCATACGAATAGTCATATTACGATCACGTAAATGGTGCACAAAATCTTCAATAATTTCTTTATCAACAAAGCCCAGCATCTCTTCTCGACCATCAATAATCGTTACATCTGTATCCAAGGCATTATAAATAGTGGCGTATTCAAGCCCTATAACACCTGCACCAACAACCAACAAAGATCGGGGGATGACCTCTAACGATAATATTTCATCACTATCAACAACCTGAGTGCCATCGAAAGGTAAGTTTTGTGGTTTATGAGGGCGCGTACCAACACAGATTAAAACTTTTTCGGCATTGTATAACGCTGTTTCCCCATCATTTAAGGCGACCGAGATTTGATGGTCTGTTTTAAAGCTGGCAAGCCCATGCACCACCGTTACTTTGTTACGCATCAGTTGGTGTTGCAGCACTTCAACTTCATGACGCAATGTCACCGATAAACGCTGCTTTAAATCTTTAACTTTTATCTTGTGATTAACCTTATAATTTTTGCCATAAAAACCTCTTTGACGCCAGCCCGTTAAATACAGCACTGTTTCTCTAAGGGTTTTACTTGGAATTGTGCCGGTATGCACTGTCACACCACCCACCACTTCATTTTTTTCTACAAGCAATACTTTTTTGCCGATTTTACTGGCTTGAATAGCTGCTCGCTTACCTGCAGGGCCACTGCCAATAACAATGTAATCAAAATGCTCACTCATGCGTCTATTTCCTCAAATGAAACTTTGTATGAGTTAGTTATAGCCGATTATAAGATTTAGTCCACAGGGGTGGATAAGTTATCATTGAAGCGAAAGAAACCGCTTAATTCAGTTTTTTCTGATTTATTTCGTCTCTAATGCCTTTAGCTGAACGA
>CAZORZ010000072.1:0-6186 GCA_964582255.1 uncultured Gammaproteobacteria bacterium
TTAAAGGAAAATGCCTGCGAGTTTCTGTTTTTAAGTGTTTTTGGCGCTTAACTAAGTACACCATAATCAGCAGATAAATGGGTAAGGCAATTGCCATTCGCAACATTAAAACACTGTTGGTATCTAACCCTTGAGCATAAGCAAGTTTGATAAAAATCGACTTAAACGAAAATAACATAGTGCCTAGAAAGGCATAAAAAAAGCCCAATAACATCTGTGGCTGCTCAAGTTTAAACATGGACTTAAAAAATTTAGACTAAATGCGAAGCATAACCGAATATTGCTGTCATTCAGACAATTAAACATTAAAATCCTGCTCCATGATAAATTTTTCTAACATATCGCTGTACCGAGGCCCCAATCTATTAATGCAGGATGTGAATTTTATTATTCATCAAGGGCAAAAAGTAGGCGTAACTGGTGCTAATGGCTGTGGTAAATCCACTCTATTTGCTCTACTGCGCAATAAAATTGGCGTAGATCAGGGTGATTTTAGTATGCCTGATAAACTAGCGATTGCGCATGTGCGCCAAGATGCTGACCCTGTGCCCACGCCTGCCGTTGAATATATTTTGCAAGGCGATGAAGAATATTGCGCTATTCAACAACAATTAGCGACTGCGGAAGAAAAACAAGATGGTCACGCTATTTCTGAGCTTCATCACCAGTTACAGGATATCGGTGGTTATGATGCTAATAGCCGTGCCGCTAAGTTACTGTCTGGCTTAGGCTTTAAAGATGATGAAATAAACAATCCCGTCTCTACCTTTTCGGGTGGCTGGATTATGCGTTTAAATCTAGCTCAAGCATTAATGTGTCGCTCTGATTTATTACTATTAGATGAGCCCACCAATCATTTAGACTTAGATGCGGTGATTTGGCTTGAGGATTGGCTTTCTCAATATAAAGGCACTTTATTACTCATCTCGCATGACAAAGATTTCTTAGATCGCACGATTGACCATATCGCCCATATCGAGCAGCAAAGCATGGATTATTATACTGGAAATTATTCTGACTTTGAGCGTTTACGTGCAGAAAAACTAGCCCTGCAAGCATCAAGCTATGACAAGCAGCAAAAAGAAATTGCTCACATGGAAGACTTTGTGCGTCGCTTTAAAGCCAAGGCCAGTAAGGCCAAGCAAGCTCAAAGCCGAGTGAAGGCTCTCGAGCGTATGACATTGATTAATGCCGCGCATATCGACAGTCCATTTAGCTTTCATTTTCACAATCCTGCACTATTGCCAGATACCTTATTAAGTCTTTCCGAAGTGAATGTTGGTTACGATGAAACCACCGTTTTACAGGGCGTTAATTTAACGCTTCATCCTGGTGACCGCATTGGGTTACTTGGCTTTAATGGTGCAGGTAAATCGACATTGGTTAAATGCTTAGCGGGGGAATTAAAAGCACAAAAAGGCAGCATAGACTCAGCCAAGGATTTAAATATAGGCTATTTTGCCCAGCACCAAGTGGAACAGTTAGATTTAGAAGCCTCTGCTTTATTGCATTTACAGCGCCTAAGTCCTAATGCAAGTGAAAATGAGCTACGCACCTTTTTAGGCAGCTTTAATTTTAAAAATGATAAAGCCATAGAGCCTGTTGCACCTTTTTCTGGCGGTGAAAAAGCACGCTTAGTGTTGGCGCTATTAATTTGGCAAAAACCTAATTTATTGCTGCTTGACGAACCAACCAATCACCTAGATTTAGACATGCGCCATGCGCTTAATATGGCACTGCAAGAATTTGATGGCGCTTTAATTGTGGTATCACATGACCGCTTTATGCTACGCACCGTGTGCGACCAGCTATGGCTTGTCAACCAAGGTAAGGTTGCTCAATTTAAAATGGATATTGATGACTATCCTAAATGGCTTGCCGAACAAAAACGATTAACTGAAAGTAGCAATGAATCATCAACTGGCCGCGTAAAAGTGAGTAAAAAGAAACTCAGTGCCGATATTCGTAAAAAATTACAGCCTTTGCAAAAACAGCTCACCAGCCTTGAGCGTAAGATAGCCAGTGCTGAAAAAGTTAAAAGTGAAATCCTCGAAAAATTGGCTGATAGCGATATTTACGCCGCTGATAAAAAACAGCAATTACAAGAGCTGCTACTGAGCCAAAAACAAAATGATGCCGATAACAATACGTTTGAAGAGCAGTGGTTTGAACTCAGTGAAACGATTGAAGCACTAAACAATGAGCAAGAGTAATAATTGGTATATTTATATGCTACGTTGCTCTGATAACAGTTTATATACAGGCATCACAATAGATTTAGAACGCCGCGTACTGGAACATAACACCCTTAAAACAGGGGCTAAATATACCAAAAGTCGCCGACCAGTGACTTTGGTTTATAGCGAAACAAGCACTAATAAATCACAAGCTTCTAAGCGAGAATATGACATCAAAAAACTAAATAAAAATCAAAAGGAGCGGTTAATCAATGTCGCCTCTTAAGGCCGTGGCCGCCATTATTATTGTGCTGTCTGTCATTAGTTATTTGATCTATCCCGACCCAAAGATAGAGCCTGTTGATCCAAGCCAATTGCCTTGGACGATTAGCATTGATGAACAAAATAACAGCTCTGTATTTGATTTAAAATTCAACCATGACACCTTAGAAAAGGCTATGTCAGTCTTAGGTGAGCCTGAAAAAATGGCGCTTTATGCCGATCCTAAAAAACCTAATATCGAAGTTTATTTCGGCAACGTCACTCAGGCAGGGCTCACCGCGAAAATAATCCTCCGCCTTAATTTAACCTCAGCACAAGCAGAACAATTTTTAGATAATGCTGGCAGTCGAATGCAAAGTAACGCAAGCATTCCTAAAATCAAAATAAGCCCTAAAGATCGTGCAAAAACGCTACATTTTACCATTTCTAGTCTGACTTACATTCCTCTTTATTCGGGCTTAGATAAAAATTACCTGATCAGTCGCTTTGGTATGCCTGACTATCAAATCACCCTCAGTGAAACAGCCCAACAGCTGTTTTACCCCAAGCTTGGCATCAGTGTTATTGTTGATAGCGAAGGAAAAGAAGTATTTCAATACACCCAGCCAATTTTATTGATGGTGCCTAAACACGCTACGGCATATGAAGAATAGTCATTGCCATTGCGGTTCTATGCAAAAATTTAATGCCTGTTGTGAGCCCATTATGAATCAGCAACAACTTGCTTTAAGTGCCGAGCTATTAATGCGCTCGCGCTTCAGCGCCTTTAAGTGTCAGCACAGTCAATGGTTGAGTTTTTCTTGGGATGAGAGCACTCGACCACCAACCATTGATTTTGACGATAGCTTAAAATGGCTTGATTTAAGCATTATCAATACTGTAATCATCGATGATACTCACAGTAAGGTTGAGTTTGAAGCGCGGTATATAAAATCAGCTAAGGTGAGTGCCATCCATGAACATAGCCGTTTTATTAAACGTAATGGGCAATGGTTTTATGTAGACGGGGATTATTTAAAAGCAACTTTTAAAGCCTTTAAGCCTGGGCGTAATGAAGCATGCCTTTGTGGCAGTGAGTTAAAATTTAAAAATTGTTGTTTTAATCTGTAATAGAACAGCAAGAGTGCTGCTAATCTTCCAGGCTATCTCTGATAGCCACAAATTCATCGACGTGGTCTAAAAATATTTGAGTTAATTCAGGGTCAAAATGTTTGCCTTGCTGCTCTCTAAACAAATTAACGATATCTTCTAACGGCCAAGCTTTCTTATAACAACGATCTGAACCTAGGGCATCAAACACATCTGATACTGCGGTGATTCGGCCATAAATATGAATGTCTTCACCCTTTAATCCTTGCGGATAACCACTGCCATCAAATTTTTCTTGATGTTGATGCGCAATAATAGCGGCTGCTCGTAAAATTGGACGTTTGGAGCTTTTCAGCATGTCATAGCCAATTTGAGAATGGGTTTTCATCACCGTAAATTCTTCTTCGGTTAACTTACCTGGTTTTTGCAATATATTATCAGGAATGCCCACCTTACCAATATCATGCATTGGCGAAGCAAAACGAATCAGTTGCGATTCATGCTCTGACAAACCCATTTTTTGGGCTAAAAATTCAGAATATAACGCCACACGATTAACATGTTGGCTGGTTTCTTTTGAGCGGAATTCAGCGATAGTACCGAGGGTATGAATGATTTCACTCTGAGTTTCATCAATCTCTTGATATAGCGACACATTGTCATACGCAATGGATATGTTTTTAGAAAATAAATCCATTAAACTCATGTTGTCTTCTGTGAGTTCTTTGCATCCGGGCAGATAAATAATACCGTAACTGCCTAATTTATTACTAAAGTAAAACACTGCATTATCATTTTCAAAAACACTGCCTTTGGCAGCAATCGCCTGTAGAATAATCTCTAAATCACCATTACGCAAAACCTCATCAATCCTCTTGCCCCGACTATCTAAAAATCGTCCAGTACCGTTAATAATCTTGGGGTATTTTTCTGTATGCTCTGTTGCTTCATCTTCACAACCTGCCAGTAAAACACTGTCATCATCAGAGGCTATTAGCGAATCATGGGTGTTACCAATAACCGCTGAAAGCTGTATCAGTAGACCAGACACAAATTGATCGAATTGGTTAATTTGAAATAAAGATGATGTGGCATCAATGACTTTATTGAGTCCCACTCGGTTTTTTTCAAGCGCCAATAAATCACGATAAGAGCGCAATGATGAATATAAAACCGTTTTTAATTTTTGTACCGTTAGCTCAGTTTTATCCTTGTAATCATTAATATCATAATCACGGATAATGGTTTCTTCTGGAGCCGAGCCAGGCTGCCCTGTGCGTAAAATAATACGCACGAACGTATTTTTCAACTCATCTCTAATATAACGCGCCGTGGTCAAACCTGCATCATCATCTTCCATCACCACATCAAGCAACATAAGAGCCGTGTCGGGATGATCTTTCATCATTTGTTGTGCTTGAGCACCTGTATAAGCGTGAAGAAACTGTATTTTTTTATCTTCAAACTCAAACTTTTTGAGCGCGAGTTTGGTCGCATCATGAATACTTTCTTCATCGTCAACAATCATCACTTTCCATGTGTCACGCGATTGCCGTTTGTTGTCGGCACTCGAATCATTAGAAAATAGTAAATCGCCGCTCAAGATGAACCTCTTTTTTTAGATAGTGAAATTAATGATAGTTAATAAATTAAAAAATGTTAGTAATTTTTACTAAACTCTAATAACGACCAAAAGAGCAATGCCTATTCATGTTTTATAGCTTAAAATCACGCACCTTACTTATTGCTTCGATCATGCTAACAATTGTTATTGCAATTGCCAGTTATGGTCATGTTATTTTGGGAAAGACAACTCTGTATAGCGTTGAAAACACTCAGAAACAACATAATTTGAACCGTATTATTATTGGGATGAAATACCCCTTAACTTCCATTGGCGGCAAGCTATATCAATATTTAATTTCGTTAGATGATAAGGATAAAGAATATCTCCCCTTGTACGTGTTTGAGCTTAAGGCTCAATTAGACCTCCTTAAAGACAATGCCATTGTCAATGAATACCCTCAGTTCAACAAACACGTGGTAAAATTAGATCAATACATTACTCAATTAGACGCTTCGCTCAAGGTAATGGTAAATTTTACTCGGACACAACGCTACCCTATAACCGAGATGATCGACACCAAGCTCAACCCATCTAACAATCAGTTTTTTTCTGCGATTCAAGTGCTCTTCGATAATGAAGAGACATTAGAAAAATACCCCGGCATGGAAAATATACACTCTGACATTCAAAATCTACGTTATGTTGTGCTTCAAGTATTAAATTCCACGCGCTTATTGTTTGTCTCTAAAACGGGTATTTTTGGTAGCAGCAATGAAACTCAAGACTTTTTATTAAACAACTACAACGAATATCAGCAACATTTAAATGAAACGGTTCTTATATTTGAGCAACTTTTGGCTGATCATGGCGATGATATCGACCTTGATGTGGAAGATGCCATTCTCAACTTGGTAAAGGCTAAAAATCTTAGGGGAAAACAGATCATCAAAATCGTCGACAGCATACGCTCTGATCGTTGGCGCGAAGACCTCTATTACATGGATAATACAGTAGAGCCCATTTTACAAGCTATTCAAGGAGAATTTAATTTAATGGAGCGACGCTTAGAAA
>CAZORZ010000073.1:0-3631 GCA_964582255.1 uncultured Gammaproteobacteria bacterium
AGCTAACTTTAAGAAATTAGCTGACGAAGTTCGTGAGCGTAGTGGCGGTATTCCCATTGGCTTTAAGCTCAGTGCCAATCATATTGAGCAAGACATCCAGTTTGCCTTAGATGCGAGTGCCGATTATATTATTTTAGATGGTCGTGGCGGCGGCACTGGTGCTGCACCCGAAATGTTTAGAGACCACATTTCGGTACCCACTATCCCTGCCCTTGCCAGAGCTAGACATTATTTAGACCTACGAGGGGAAAGCGAACGCGTCACCTTAATCATTACCGGCGGCTTAAGAGTGCCAATGGATTTTGTTAAGGCTCTTGCTTTAGGTGCAGATGGCATTGCCATATCAAACAGTGCGATGCAGGCCATTGGCTGTGTTGCTGCACACATGTGCAACACCAATAACTGCCCTGCTGGCATAGCCACCCAAAAACAAGATTTACGCCAACGCTTAAATATAGAAAAAGCATCCCATCAATTGCATAACTTTTTTAATGCCTCTGTTGAGCTAATGCAGGTCATGTCACGTGCTTGTGGACACGATGATTTATCTCAATTTAACCGACATGACTTAACCACTTGGCATAAAAATATGGCTGACTTATCGGGCGTAAATTACTCAGGCATTAAAGGGCGCTAATATAAATATTTTAGCCCTTGATCACATCGGTATTCGCATTTTTGATTTGGCTGTGGCGCGACAATTTTATAAGCTATTAGGCTTTAAATTTATCGCAGGGCCGATGGGCCAATTAATTTTTCTGCCAACTTGGGGTCATTGTTATTTACTCGTGACCCTGACCGTAATGTCATTGAATTCCATCAACAGCATTAACTAATAACAACTTCATAATCATGAGTAACATCAGCAGTTTTACCCAACATAATTGAAGCACTGCAATATTTATCTGCAGAAAGCTCTACCGCTTTAGCCACTTTTGTTTCTTTAATGCCATTGCCCTTAATGACAAAATGCAGATGGATTTTTGTAAATACTTTTGGCTCTGTATCGGCACGTTCTGCATCAATCTCAACCTCACAACTGGTGATATCTTGCCGCCCTTTTTTTAAAATCGACACCACATCAAATGAGGCACAGCCACCCATACCAAGCAACAGCATCTCCATAGGACGCACACCTAAATCTCTGCCTCCTGCTTCTGGCGGCCCATCCATAACCACTGAATGCCCACTACCAGACTCACCAACAAAAGACATGTGATCTAACCATTTAACGCGTGTTTTCATTGGGTCTTTTCCTCTTATTATTTAATGATATGATAGTATAAATATAAAGGACGCAAAGATCACTAATATGCCTATTTCTCCTATTCTGAAAAAACACCCTAAAGAAAACCCTGCTTTAGAAAACTTTTTAAAACATTGCCATTTAAAAAAGCATAAAAAGAAAACCATGATCATCCATGCCGGCGATGACTCTGATTCTTTATTTTATATTATAGAAGGTTCAGTCAGCGTTATTGTTGAAGACGAAGACAGTAATGAGCTTATCCTTGCTTACCTGAATGCAGGTGATTTTTTTGGTGAAATGGGTTTATTTGATAAGAACATAAAACGTAGCGCAGGTGTACGCGCTCGCACCCATTGTGAAATATCTGAAATTCGCTATTCTGAATTTTTAAAGCTAACCAAAGACAGTCCTGAAATTATCTTTCAACTGTCTGCACAAATGGCTAACCGTTTAAGAGCTACCAGCCGAAAAGTTAGCAATTTGGCGTTTATGGATGTCACTGGCCGCATAGCGAGAACATTAATTGATTTAGCCGGACAGCCTGATGCGCTTACTCACCCTGATGGCATGCAAATTTCTGTCACGCGACAAGAAATAGCCAAAATTGTTAGCTGTTCGCGTGAAATGGCAGGCCGCGTTTTAAAGACTTTAGAAGAAGGTGATTTAATCAGTGCTCATGGCAAAACAATCGTCGTTTTTGGTACGCGATAAATTAATCGCAACTACTCCGCGAGTAGTTAAAATATAGAGCAAGCGGGGGAGTTACAAGGAGTCTAACTGAAAAACAGCTGCTTTAACGCAACACCTGGCTCTTCGGCTCGCATAAAGGCTTCGCCGACTAAAAAAGCATTGATGTCATGATCCCTCATAAATTGAACGTCATCCGATTTTAAAATACCACTTTCAGTCACCAACAAACACCCTTGTGGAACCATTGCCTGTAAGCTTAGTGTCGTATAAAGACTGGTTTCAAATGTTTTTAGATTTCGATTATTAATGCCCACCATTTTTAAATCCAATGCTAAAGCTCGTTGCATTTCTGCTTCATTATGCACTTCGACCAGCACATCCATTGCCAAACTTTGCGCTAGTTCATGCAGTAAAATCAACTGCTCGTCATTTAAACAAGCAACGATTAGTAGTATACAATCGGCATCCATTGCTCGTGCTTCATACACTTGATAAGGGTCGATGATGAAATCTTTACGAATCACTGGTAAAGCACAAGCCGCTCTGGCTACCTTTAAATAATCAGTGTGCCCCTGAAAATAGTGTTCGTCGGTTAAGATAGACAGACATGCAGCTCCATTGTCAGCATAGCTTTTTGCAATTAACGCAGGCTGAAAGTCTTCACGCATCACCCCTTTACTGGGCGAAGCTTTTTTTATTTCAGAGATCACTGCCGACAATCCAGATTCATTTTTATCGAGTAAAGCTTGCGTAAATCCGCGAACAGCATCTGCCTTAGCCGACTGTTCAATTAAGGACTCAATAGAAATTAACTTAGCTCGCTCAGCGTTTTCTTCAACTTTGGTAGCAATAATTTTTTGTAAAATATCTGGCGTTTTAGACATGTTTTAAGAATGGCTGTGTTTAATGAGTTGGTTTAATGTCTCTTGCGCCTTACCTACCGCAATAGCTGCTTGAGCTTTTGCGATACCTTGCTTATGGCTATCGGCTAGACCAGACACATAAATAGCAGCGCCTGCATTTAAGCAAACAATGTCTTTAGCAGCCGATTCTTTATTATCTAACACGGTTTGAATCATGGCTAAACTTTCATCTGAACTATCAACCTTAAGCTCAGCTAAGGTGGCTGTGGTTAAACCAAAGTCTTCAGGGCTAATGCTGTATGTTAATACCTCACCATTTTTTAACTCGGCAACTGTTGTTGGTGCAGAAATACTTATTTCATCCATACCATCGTCAGAATGAACCACCATGACATGACGACTGCCTAACTCTTTAAGCACATGAGCAATCGGTGTTACCAACTCTTTAGCAAACACGCCCATGACTTGATTAGGCGCTGACGCAGGATTGGTTAAAGGCACAAGTACATTAAAAATAGTACGAACAGCCATTTCTTTACGCGCTGTTATGGCAAATCGCATGGCACTGTGATGTTTTTGTGCAAACAGAAAACCAACACCTGCTTGCTCAATACATTCCGCAACTTTCTCAGGTGTCACATCTAAATTAACGCCAGCGGATTCTAAAACATCCGCACTGCCCGATTTACTTGAAACTGAGCGATTGCCATGCTTAGCCACGTGTGCCCCAGCTGCTGCTGTCACAATGGCACTGGCGGTAGAAATATTAAAACTGCCTGATGCATCGCCGCCCGTGCCACAGGTATCAACCAAGTAATCGGCATTGGTG
>CAZORZ010000073.1:3641-6172 GCA_964582255.1 uncultured Gammaproteobacteria bacterium
TACTTTAGTTGATAACTCGCGCATCACGGTTGCAGCAGCGGTGATTTCATCGACTGTTTCACCTTTCATGCGTAAGCCAATTAAAAATCCGCCAATTTGCGAGTCAGTCGCTTTTCCTGTCATAATTTGGGTCATGACAGCACTCATCTCTTCACGATTTAAGTCTGCATTTTCTGTGACTGTTTTTATGGCTTGTTGAATATTCATATAAAACTCTTTATGTTTATTGTTCTAAAAAATTTCGTAATAAATCGTGACCATGTTCAGTCAAGATAGACTCAGGATGAAACTGAACCCCTTCAATAGCCATCTCTTTATGCCTTAAACCCATAATTTCATCTATTTTGCCATTTTCATCTTCTGTCCAAGCTGTGATTTCTAAACTCTCTGGAAGTGTACTTTGGTCAACAACTAACGAATGATAACGTGTTGCTTCGTATGGATTAGTTAAACCCTTAAACACACCGCGATTATTGTGATGCATCATTGAGGTTTTACCGTGCATAATTTTTTTCGCATGAATTATATCACCGCCAAATACTTGACCCATACTTTGATGCCCTAAGCACACACCTAAAATAGGTTTTTTACCGCCCAACTCTTCGATCACTTGCATAGAGATGCCTGCTTCATTTGGTGTGCAAGGGCCTGGCGAAATCATGATATGCGTGGCATCGCTATTTAATACATAAGTCATATCAATGTCATCGTTACGCTGCACATCGACTTCTGCACCTAGCTCACCTAAATACTGTACTAGGTTAAAGGTGAATGAATCATAGTTATCAATCATTAATACTTTTTTTTGACTCATGACTATTTCTCCTCACAGGGGTTTGAAGGATTTAGGCCTGAAGCCGCTAAGCTGACAGCTCGAAATATGGCACGGCCTTTATTCATTGTTTCTTTCCATTCCATATCGGGCTTTGAGTCATACACAATGCCTGCGCCCGCTTGAATAGATAGTACATTATCTTTAATCACTGCCGTGCGAATGGCAATTGCGGTGTCCATATCACCATTCCACGATAAATAACCCACAGCGCCAGAATAGATGCCACGTTTTACTGGCTCTAGCTCATCTATAATTTCCATCGCCCGTATTTTTGGCGCTCCCGACACCGTGCCTGCGGGGAAAGTTGCACGTAACACATCCATAGCCGACATGCCTTTTTTTAGCTTACCTTCCACGTTAGACACAATGTGCATAACGTGCGAATAATGTTCGACAATCATTTTTTCGGTCAGCTCGACAGTGCCAATTTCACTCACACGGCCTGCATCGTTACGCCCTAAATCAATTAACATTAAATGCTCAGCTAATTCTTTTGGGTCTGATAATAGCTCTGCTTCTAAAGCTTGATCCTCTGCGGCATTGCTACCGCGAGGACGCGTTCCTGCTATGGGTCTGACTTCTACTTTTTCATCTTCTAAACGCACTAAAATCTCAGGCGATGAGCCCACCACAAAATGATCACCCATATTGAGGTAATACATATAAGGGGACGGATTTAAACCGCGTAAAGCACGGTATAAATTGATCGGTTTAGCACTAAATGGAATAGATAATCGCTGCGACAATACAATCTGCATGGCATCGCCATCAATAATATATTGTCGTGCTTTTTCAACAGCCTCTTTATACCCTTGCTCGGTAAAGCCAGATTCAAAGTCGGCCTCATCTACCGGCTTTTGCTTTTCGGCTTTTGCAGACAATTGAATAGAGGCTAAATCAGTCGCTATTTTTTCTAACTGATCTTGCCCTTGTTGATAGGCATTTTGTTGCGCTGGATCAACTAACACAATGATAAATAGTCGAGATGATAGGTTGTCAAACACCAGCACTTGTTCGCTGAGCATTAATAAAATATCAGGTGTTTGTAATGAATCGGGGTTCGGGCAATTTTTTAATTTAGGCTCTATATACCGAATAGTGTCATAACCAAAATAACCCACCAATCCGCCATAAAACCGTGGCAAACACGGCAAATCCGGTACTGAGAAAGAGTCTAAATAAGCTTCAATTTCAGCCAATGGGTCTTCACAGGTTTTTGAGCTAACAATTTCGTTGTTTTTTTCAATTTGAAAAAGCTGCCCAGTCACTCGAATACGTGTATCACACGATAAGCCGATAATGGAATATCGCCCCCACTTTTCACCGCCTTGTACCGATTCAAACAAAAATGAATACGGCGTATCCGCTAATTTCAAATAGGTTGATAAAGGCGTATCTAAATCGGCAAAAACCTCCTTAAGCAGAGGAATACGATTATGAGATTGTTTTAATTTGTTAAATTGTTCAATGTTCATGGTGATATTACTCTAAGCAAAACGTAAAAAATGGGGTTTGTGGACAGACGTCCAAAGCAAATCAGGCTTCACCATCGCCAGCTTATTCCCACCCTTTTGTTTTGCAGAACATTCATAGACTGCATTAAAACGTAAAAAACATTCCTCAGCAATAGCTAATAGCTGCTTTTACAGTCTATGATTTATTCGCTTGCAACCTGCTTTCCTTTTTCCTCCCTACT
>CAZORZ010000074.1:0-6134 GCA_964582255.1 uncultured Gammaproteobacteria bacterium
GTTCACCCCCACTGATTTGCCTGAACCTGTGGTGCCAGCAACTAACAGATGTGGCATTTTAGCCAGATCTGCGACTGTTGGATGGCCACTGATATCCTTACCCAATGCAAGTGTTAATGGTGAGCTTGATTCATCAAAACTTTGTGAACGTAATATCTCACTTAAAAACACCATTTCACGTTGTTCGTTAGGAATCTCGATGCCCATGACGGGCTTACCAGGGATCACTTCAACCACGCGAACGGCCATTACCGATAAAGAGCGTGCTAAATCCTTTGCCAAATTAGCTATTTGACTCACTTTAACGCCCGCAGCTGGTAATATTTCAAAACGCGTAATAACTGGCCCAGGTAATACCGCTTGCACCTCAACTGTAATGCCAAAATCTTGCAATTTTAATTCAAGTTGACGGGATAAGGCTTCTAAAGCAGCATCGCTATAGCCTGCCACTTGACCATGAGGTTCATCTAATAAACTTAAGGCAGGCATACCTTCGGCAGTTTGTTCATCGCTTTCAAACAGTAAGATTTGTTTTTCTTTTTCAGCTCTATCACTTTGTTCAAGTTGTTGTACAACAGGTTCAATGCGCACTGGTTTTTTATTTTCAATGACTTTTTTCTTTTCAATAAATTCAAGCTCACGTTGCTGCATGAGCACTCGCCCTGCTCGCCTATCATTATAAAGATCGTACTTTTCAATGAGAAAGGAAAAGAGTTGAATCGTTTTTAGACCCACATAATCGATAAATTTAAGCCACGAAATGCCAGTAAATAACGTAATCCCTGCCAAAAAGATCGCCAGATGAAAAACAGTCGCACCTAAATAACCTAAACTGCCTGCAAAGCCAAACCCAGTCACTTGACCTAAAATACCGCCAGCATCCAAAGGTAAAATTTGATTCACCAAACTAAAGTGTAATGAAGCAAGAGCCGAACCAGAAAACATGATTAAGATGAATCCAATCCAACGTAAAATGAGCAATTGACGACGAAAACTTGACGCTATTTTATGCGTGCGCACTAAAATTAAACCGTTATAAAACACCATAACAGGCAACATAAAACCTAACACACCAAACAAATAAAATATTAGGTCGGCTAACCAAGCGCCTGTTAATCCACCATAATTAACCACACTTTGATTATTACCCGAATGTGACCATGCAGGATCATTAAAATCGTAACTAAACATAGAGACAAAAAGATAGGTTGCTAAGGCAAAAGACAGCAACATGCCAACTTCTTGCAAGCGATATTGAAATTGCTTTGCATCTATGATGGGAGTATCAGATGTATCTTTTTTTAATTTTGCTTGAGCCACAATTCACGTCATTAGTTTATTTAAAGGCATCTCTAAAAAAAGTCGTATTTCTATTTTAGAGATGCCCTTTATTCTAACTCATGCTAAGCACACTTTAAAACTGCATTTAAAACAAAATTTGACTTATAATTATTGAAATAATTTATCCTTACCCCCACATAAAATTAAAATCATCAACATTAAAACTTTAAAGGAAATTTCATGAGCGAAACCAAACACTGTAAAGCCCTTATTCTCGGTTCTGGCCCTGCTGGCTATTCTGCTGCTGTCTATGCTGCACGCGCCAATCTAAACCCAGTTATGATTACAGGAATGGAAGCTGGTGGCCAACTTATGACGACCACTGACGTTGATAACTGGCCAGGTGATAATGACGGCGTACAAGGCCCAGAGTTAATGGATCGTATGCAAAAACATGCTGAACGATTTGATACAGAAATTATTTTTGACACTATTCATACTGTTAAATTGGATGAAACGCCTAAACGCTTAATCGGTGATTCAGCTGAATACACCTGTGACGCTCTTATTATAGCGACTGGTGCTAGTGCTATGTATTTAGGTGACCCTTCAGAAGAAAAATTTAAAGGCCGTGGTGTGTCTGGCTGCGCTACCTGTGATGGTTTTTTCTATAAAGACCAAAATGTAGCGGTTATCGGTGGTGGTAACACGGCTGTTGAGGAAGCACTGTATCTGTCCAATATTTGTAAGCACGTCACTTTAATTCATCGTCGTGACACATTACGTTCGGAAAAGATTTTACAAGATAAGCTTTTTGAAAAGGCTAAATCAGGCAACGTCAGCATTGAATGGAATCACCAATTAGATGAGGTTTTAGGTGATGATATGGGGGTGAGTGGCTTACGCATTAAAAACACTCAAGATGACAGCACTAAAGATTTAGAATTAACAGGTATCTTTATCGCCATTGGCCATAAACCTAACACTGCCATTTTTGATGGTCAGTTAGACATGGAGAATGGCTATATTAAAGTCAAAAGTGGCACGTCTGGTGATGCGACAGCAACCAGCGTTAAAGGTGTTTTTGCTGCTGGTGACGTTATGGATCATATTTATCGTCAAGCCATTACATCTGCTGGCACAGGCTGTATGGCCGCATTAGATGCCGAGCGTTACTTAGACGGCGGCGAATAGTTAAGCTTAGTGTATAGGCTAAGGAGACTTAGCCTATACTTCGGTAATTTATGAAAATCCGCGTTATTCAGTCACTTGCTGAAGTCAACTCCCAACACTGGGATGCGCTTACGCCCAATAACTATCCGTTTACCAAACATGCCTATCTTTACGGCCTAGAAAAACACCATTGTTTAATTCCATTTGGATGGAGTCCCCATTATTTTTTAATTGAAAAAAACAATAAACTCATTGCTGCCACCGCTTGCTACATAAAATCTAATTCTTATGGTGAGTTAGTTTTTGATCATGCTTGGGCTGATGCTTATCAACGTAGTGGTTTAGAATATTATCCTAAACTGGTCACCGCTATACCTTACACACCAGCCACAGGGCCTCGATTTTTATGTCACCCTGATGAGCCTGATACGGATGATTTAAGAAACCTTTTAATCAATAATATCAAAGACTTCTGCCAACAACTTAAACTCAGTTCTTGGCACATTTTATTTAACCAACAAGATTCTAAAAGCTCATTACAGCAAGATGATTTTATAACGCGTGATGATTGCCAATTTCATTGGAAAAACAATAACTACCAAACATTTGAATGTTTTTTAGCCGAATTAAGCTCTAGAAAACGTAAAAACATTAAAAAAGAGCGTCAAGTTTTAGTCAAAAACAACCTAACAATCAAACAGCATAAAGCCTCTGAGCTATCAAAAGAAGAACTTCTAAAAGTACATCAGCTCTATGCCAGCATCTTCTTTAGAAAAAATGGAACAGCAACTCTCACCGAGGATTTCTTTATTTCTTTGGGCAAAAATTTAGGTGAAAGCACCCTTATTTTCAGTGCTTATAATGCTCAGAATGACATAATTGCAATTTCGTTGTTATTTAGAAGTGATGACACTCTGTATGGTCGAGTTTGGGGATGCTCAGAAGATTATGATCATTTACATTTCGAGTTATGTTATTACCAAGGCATTGATTATTGCATAAAACATGGCCTGACCACTTTTGATCCAGGTGCTCAAGGTGAACACAAAATCAGCCGAGGCTTTTTACCCACAAAAACAAGCTCCGCTCATTGGATTGCTCACCCCGAGTTTAAAACACTCATTAAACGATTTACCGACCATGAGAAAAAAATGATGCAAGAACATTGTATTGAGCTGATGAAAAGCTCGCCTTTTAAAACCTAAACTATCTGCTAACAAACATTCTTTTAACGGTAATTTTTAATAGAGCTAAAACCTATAATGTCCTTGCACATAAAGCTCTTTAAGCGTACCGACAACTATTATCTACTGTAAAGATTCATACTGAGTATAAAACTCTTCACAAAAGGCATCAAAACGGTCTTCATCCAAGGCTGTTCTGATGTTCAGCATTAGCTGCTGAAAGTAATATAAATTGTGAATGGTGTTTAAACGTGCGCCAAGAATTTCTTTGCATTTATCTAAGTGACGTAAATAAGCTCGTGAGTAATTTTTACAGGTATAACAGCCACAGTTTTCATCGAGAGGGCTAATATCTTCAGCATATTTCGCATTACGAATTTTTATAATGCCGCTATTAGTATATAAAAAACCAGTACGTGCATTACGTGTTGGTATCACACAATCGAACATATCAATGCCGCGTCTTACGCCTTCGATTAGGTCTTGAGGCTTACCAACGCCCATTAAATAACGCGGCTTATCTTCTGGCAAATGGGGAATACATTGATCTAACACCTTATTGCGCTCATCAGCAGGCTCGCCAACTGACAATCCGCCAATGGCATATCCGTCAAAACCGATATTTTTTAAGGTCGTTGCTGATTCTACACGTAAGTTTTCATACATTCCGCCCTGTACAATGGCAAACAAAGCGGATGGATTATCACCATGAGCTTCTTTACTGCGCTTCGCCCAACGCAGTGATAATTGCATGGAGTCATTGGCTTCTTCATGAGTAGCTGGAAACGGTGTGCATTCATCAAAAATCATCACGATATCAGAGCCTAAATCGGCTTGCACTTGCATTGAGATTTCAGGCGTTAAATTCACTTTTGAACCATCAATTGGCGAATTAAAAGTCACGCCCTCTTCTGTAATCTTTCGCATTTTAGCTAGGCTAAATACTTGAAATCCACCCGAGTCCGTTAAGATTGGGCCATCCCAATGCATAAAATCATGTAGATCACCGTGCTTCTTTATAATGTCTGTGCCAGGGCGCAACATGAGATGAAACGTATTACCTAAAATAATTTGAGCACCTATTTCTTTAAGCTCTTCAGGCGTCATGGCTTTTACAGTGCCATAGGTGCCCACAGGCATAAATGCAGGCGTTTCTACATCACCTCGATCGAAACTTAAACGACCTCTGCGAGCAGAGCCTGATTGTTTTATTTTTATGAATTTCATGGGTATTAATTAACTTATTGGATTGTAACTACTCATTGAGGTAATAGTGAGCGAATAACTATTTTTAGGAGGGAAGTCCTTAACAAATCAACATGGCATCGCCATAACTAAAAAAACGATATTGCTTATTGATCGCATGTTGATACGCATCATCTATAATTTTCTTCGAGGAAAATGCACTAACTAACATCAGCAATGTTGATTTAGGCAGATGAAAGTTGGTGATTAACGCATCAACCACGTGGTATTTAAACCCTGGCTTAATGAAGAGGTCCGTGTCGCCAGCAAATGGTTTTAGCTCACCAGAAAGTGCGGCGAATTCTAAACAACGTGTCACTGTGGTGCCGACCGCGATGATTCGACCTCCTTTTGCTTTTGTTTGCGCTATCTTGGCACACACTTTTGCCGATAAATTTGCCCATTCTTTATGCATAATATGGTCATCAACATTGTCACAGCGTACGGGTTGAAAAGTGCCTGCACCGACATGTAAGGTAATAAATTCATGTGCAATACCTTTTGCTTTAAGCCCTTCTAACTGATCAGCAGTAAAATGCAATCCAGCCGTTGGTGCTGCAACCGCCCCTGCTGTTTTCGCATAAACTGTTTGATAGCGTGTTTTGTCATTGTCGTCATCTTGTCTTGCAATATAAGGCGGCAAAGGCATATGCCCATGTTGATTAAGTTCGTCTAACCAAGTTGATTGCGTTATTAATAGCAAAATAAACAAATCTTCATGACGGCCAATCATTTCGCATTCTATGCCACCATCTAGGCTTAACAAGCTGCCTATCTTAGGTGATTTACTTGATTTCACATGAGCATAGATGGTTTGATCGTCGATGATACGTTCGACCAACACCTCTAGCTTTCCACCACTGTGTTTTTTGCCATAGATACGTGCTGGAAAAACTTGGGTGTTATTTAAAATTAAGCAATCATTTGGCTTTAAGTACGCTTCTAGTTGATGAAAGAAACTATCTTCAACATCTCCGTTATTTTTATCAATAATCAACAAACGAGAATCGTTTCTATTTTTTAAAGGATGTTGCGCTATCAGCTCAATAGGCAGTTGGTAATCAAATTCACTTATATTCATTGATAGAAGTTTACGATAATTTGAGAATAATTAATATTCGCCATTCACTTTAATCACTAAAAGGTTTAAAATCTTGTTGCTTGAACGCGTACTAATATGTGCGCGTTTTCAGATTAAGCCAGTGTGATGGAATTGGTAGACATAGGGGATTCAAAATCCCCCGCTAGTGA
>CAZORZ010000075.1:0-6117 GCA_964582255.1 uncultured Gammaproteobacteria bacterium
TAGGCGGTGTGCGTTTTGGCCAATTTACAATATTTGTTATTGGTACAGCCGCTATCTTAGTGCTAATGGTGACGACATCAGCCTATCGCATGGAACGAGTGACATCATTTATGAACCCTTGGGCTGATCCTTTTGATAGTGGTTTTCAGCTAACACAGGCTTTAATCGCAGTGGGTAGTGGAGGTTGGACAGGTGTTGGTTTAGGTAGCAGTGTGCAAAAGCTATTCTATTTGCCCGAAGCTCATACAGATTTTTTATATGCAATTATTGCCGAAGAGTTAGGGTTTATCGGTTCAGTGGTTATTGTGGTCTTATTTGTTTGGTTATTATTACGATGTTTTAGTATTGCTAAACAAGCGCAATTAAAAAACCAGCATTTTGGCGGTTTTTTGGTATATGGCGTGGCCTTATTAATTAGTACTCAGGCGCTCATAAATATCGGCGTTAATTTAGGCGCATTACCCACTAAAGGGCTAACTTTGCCATTAATGAGTTATGGCGGAAATAGTATATTAATTACGTCATTTGCTATTGGTTTAGTGCTGCGTGTATGGATAGAAATTAATCAAGCACCTAAAAAGCGAGTCAGCCTAAAAAACAAGCAACAGGAGCGCATGGATGCCGAATAGTAAAGCACCCATAATGATTATGGCAGGAGGCACAGGCGGTCATGTATTTCCTGCTTTAGCCATTGCTGATAAATTACGCCAAGCGGGTGAAAAAGTCATTTGGATGGGCACAAAAAAAGGATTAGAAGCGAGAGTTGTACCGCAAGCGGGTTATGCCGTTGAATGGTTAAGTGTGAATGGTTTACGCGGCAAAGGCGTATTAACACTGTTTTTGGCGCCATTTAAAATGTTACAAGCACTGTTTCAAGCAGGCAGTATTTTACTCAAACACAAGCCAAAAGCAGTGCTCGGCATGGGTGGATTTGTGTCTGGCCCAGGTGGAATCATGTCGTGGTTAATGCGCGTACCATTATTTTTACATGAGCAAAATGCCGTGGTGGGTTTAACTAATCAATGGTTAAGTCGTGTATGCACTCAAATATTTTACGGCTTTCCCACGCCTCAAAAACAAATCAAAGAAGGTTTGTATGTGGGTAATCCTGTCCGAAATGAACTGCTCAATATCGTAAAAACAACATCTGATAAAGGTTTAAATTTATTAATAATTGGTGGCAGTTTAGGTGCAACGCAATTAAATAAAACGGTACCTGCTGCCATACAACTACTTGAAGATAGTGATATTAATATCATTCATCAATGTGGTGAGCGTCATTTAGAATTGACTGAGGCAGCATATCAAAGCGTTAAGTCGGCATACCAAATCAAACCATTTATCGACGACATGAGACAAGCCTATGAGTGGGCTGATTTTATAATATGTCGCTCAGGTGCCTTAACCATAGCTGAAATTACAAATGTAGGTTTGGCGTCTATCTTAGTACCTTATCCCTATGCGGTTGATGATCATCAAACTGCGAATGCGTCAATGCTAAAAGAGTGCTTAGGTGCAAAAATTATTAATGATAATGAGATAACGGCACAGAGTCTTGCGGATTTACTCAGCCAAAATTTCTGTGATATTGAAAAACGACAACTGATGGCAGTAGCGGCAAAATCATTAGCAATGCCAAATGCGACACAAAAGGTTGTTGATGAAATTTTGCGAGTGGCTAACTCATGAGCATGAATAAAAATAACCGTCATGTCAGCTTACGCAATGTTAAAAATCTGCATTTTGTTGGTATTGGCGGCGCAGGAATGAGCGGAATTGCCGAAGTGTTTCATAACTTAGGTTACCAAGTGTCAGGCTCAGATATTGCTGACAGTGCGATGGTCAAACATCTAAAAGCTGAAGGCATTAATGTGTTTATTGGGCATCAATCCAATAACGTAGACAACACACATGTGGTTGTGGTCTCAACAGCCATTGATGAAGACAATGCCGAAATTATAGCGGCTCGTGAGCAGCGTATTCCAATTGTGCGTCGTGCCGAAATGCTGGCTGAGTTAATGCGTTTTCGTAAAGGTGTTGCGGTTGCAGGCACTCATGGTAAAACGTCAACAACAAGTTTAGTGGCGAGTGTTATGGCTCAAGGGGGCTTAGACCCAACTTACGTGATTGGCGGTAAATTAAATAGCTCAGCACGCCATGCAAAATTGGGTGAAGGTGAATATTTAATTGCAGAAGCCGATGAAAGTGATGCGTCTTTTTTGTATTTGCAGCCAATGATTTCGATCGTTACCAATATTGATAGAGATCACCTCGGTACATATGAGGGTGATTTTGACCGACTAAAAAATACCTTTGTTGAATTTTTACATCACTTACCATTTTACGGTTTAGCAATTGTGTGTATTGATGATGATGTTGTGGCAAGCATATTGGATCAGGTAGCACGACCAATTTTAACCTACGGCGAACATAAAGATGCAGACGTACGTATCAGTGACGTTAGAGTCGTTGGTCGATACACTTATTTTAATGTACATCTACCCGACACAGATAAAGCTTTAGTGATTAAGCTTAATTTTAGCGGTAAACATAATGCACTTAATGCAACAGCAGCCATTGCTTTGGCATGGGAGCTAGGTGTCGATAATGATGACATTCAGCAGGCATTAAGCGAATTTGAAGGCATTAATCGTCGATTTCAGGTGACTGAAAACATCAAAATTAAAGGTGGTTCGATTACTCATATTGATGATTATGGGCATCATCCAAACGAAATTAAGGCGGCTTTAAGGGCGGTAAAAGAAGGTTGGTCTGAGCAGCGATTAGTAGTGGTTTTTCAGCCTCATCGCTATACCCGAACTAAAGATTTGTTTGAAGACTTTGTTGCAGAATTGTCATTAGCAGATCATTTGTTGCTGACTGAAGTTTATGCCGCAGGGGAAGAAGCCATAAAAGATGCCGATGGTCGTAGCTTAACGGGTGCGATTCGAGCACGAGGGCAAGTAAACCCAGTTTTTGTAGAAAGCATTGGTGATTTACACAATGTGATAGACGATCAATTAATTGATGGTGACGTGTTAGTGACCTTAGGTGCAGGCAGTATCGGACAGTTTGCAGTTGATTTTTTAGCACAACACTCAGACAGCGGAGTTAACTCATGATGGCAGAAATGAAAATCAATGAGCAAAATTTAACAGGCACATTGTTACTCAATGAATCGTTAGCAAAGCATACTAGCTGGCGTGTTGGTGGGACTGCCGATATATTCTATCAACCTGAATCAATTGCTGGCTTACAGCAGTTTCTTAAAGTTTTAGACTCTGAGCAAGCCGTCCTATTTATCGGTCTTGGCAGCAATTTATTGGTTCGTGATGGGGGCATTCGTGGTGCTGTTATTGCGCCTTTAGGTGGCTTGAAAGCAATAGCGCTACAAGATGACTTATTGTGCGTTGAGGCAGGTGTTAGTTGTTCAAAATTCGCACGTTACTGCGTTAAAAATGATTTTGTAGGTGTTGATTTTCTAGCTGGAATTCCAGGTACAATCGGCGGCGCTGCGGCGATGAATGCAGGGGCATTTGGCAGTGAAACGTGGGAGTTTATCAAACACATAACAGTGATAAATCGCCAAGGTGAGCTATCAACTGTCGCTAAAAATGAATTACACATTCAATACAGAGAAATAAATTTAGATAAAAACCTATGGATCGTCTCTGTGTGTTTTGATCTACAGCAGTTAAAGAAGGACAAATATAAAAAAGCGGATATTAAAACCCTATTGGCAAAACGCAATGCCAGTCAGCCCATTGGGTTGCCATCTTGCGGCTCTGTTTTTAGAAACCCAGACAATGATTTCGCTGCGCGTTTAATCGAGTCATGTGGGTTAAAAGGCTGTTGTATCGGCAAGGCATGTGTCTCTGAAAAACATGCAAATTTTATTATTAATACAGGTGAGTGCTTAGCCAGTGATATTGAAGAATTAATTAAAAAAGTACAGCAAACCGTATTAAAGCAAACAGGTGTTACATTAATTTTAGAAGCCCATATCGTGGGTGATAAAATATGATGTCTTCACCGCTAGTGTTTAATGATTCAATGCACGTCGCTGTTTTATTTGGTGGGTTATCGGCGGAGCGTATCATTTCACTTAAAAGTGGTGAAGCGGTGGTAACGGCCTTAAAAGACAGTGACATCAAAGTGACCGAAATTGATTTTGACCAGCATGGCTTAGATAAACTGATTAAAGCAAAGCCTGATGTGGTGTTTAATATTTTACACGGCAGTGGTGGTGAAGATGGTGTGGTACAGGGCATTTTAGAATATCTGGAAATTCCTTACACTGGCAGCGGTGTTAAGGCATCTGCAATCACCATGGATAAGTTATTAACTAAACGTATTTTACGCGATGAAGGTATCGCAACACCTAATTTTATGGCTCTAAATTCAGAGCAAGACTGTGAGTTTGTAGCAGATAAGTTGGGTTTTCCAGTAATGATTAAGCCGATTTACGAAGGCTCTAGCATTGGTATGAGCTTTGTTACCTCGAAGGATGAACTGAAGGTTGCGTTTGAATTAGCAAATCAATACGGCTCTGTGATGGCTGAACAATGGGTGTCTGGAAAAGAATATACCGTCGCTTTTTTGGCTAATGAGTTATTACCGATCATTGAATTGCAGACAGATAATCAGTTTTATGATTACGAGGCTAAGTATGAATCTAATCAAACGCGTTATATTTGTCCTTGTGATATCAACGCTGATTTACAACAGCAAATACAAACACTGGTGCAAAAAACCATAAAAGCTTGCCAAGTCACTGGGTGGGGACGGGTAGATATTATGTGCGATCAACATAATAAACCCTATGTGATAGAAGTGAATACAACACCTGGCATGACAGACCATTCCTTAGTACCAATGGCAGCACAGCAAAATGGCTTAAGCTTTAATGAGTTGGTTAAGCGTATTTTGGCAACCGCTTTTGATAGCAAGGAGCGGATGTCATGAGATTCTTTAGTGCCACGAAAAAACCAGTTAATACAAAACGACAGGCAGCACGTAATCCAACTGCTAAAGCGTCTAAGGCGAGCATAAAGCCCTTTGTTATTGCTGGGCTAATGAGTCTATTTGTGGTCATAATAGTAGTTATAAATGAGAAATTAAGTGATCAGATTATGTTCCCTATTACCGCTGTTGAGGTGAGGGGGCAGTTAAATAACATAACAAAACATGAGTTAGAGCAAATAGTTTTAAATGATCTAAAAAAAGGTTTTTTTGACATTAACCTAAATAATATAGCCAATGAAATTGAGAGTAAAAATTGGGTGGCACAAGCAACATTAAGACGTGTTTGGCCGAATAAAGTAGAGGTGCTCATACGTGAACATCAAGCCTATGCAGTTTGGGATGATAAGACGTTGCTAAGCAGTAACGGCATTTTGTTTTCAGTGTCTAATAGTGCTGACTTTAAACATTTAGCGTTGATTAACGGTCAACACCAACATGCAAAAAAGCTATTGCTGGCTTATAGCCAATTAGAGCAATTATTGCGACAGAAAAAATTAACACTGATTAGCTTAACAGCCGTTAAAAGTGATGAAATGATTATTCAATTTAACACTGATTTAACCGCCGTCTTTTCATTAACGGAAAAAGACAAACAATTTTCGCGTTTTGTTGCTTTGTTAGACAATCAATTTATTCAATACAGAAAACAACACAATACAATTACTGATAAAGCGGTTGAGCGTATTGATATGCGCTACAGCAATGGCTTCTCAGTGGTATGGAAAGAACCGTCATCACGTGTCAACAGCGCATCAAATTTTACTGGTAACTGCTCCTGCATTACCAGCATGACCACCATCCATGGTGGCCTTAAATGTATAATTGGTAATCAGTATGTCTAAAAAGTCAGAAAGTAATTTAATCGTAGGGCTCGATATTGGCACCTCAAAAGTTGTAGCGATAGTCGGTGAGGTGACCGTAGACGGTGAAATAGAAATTATTGGTATTGGTACACAACCTTCAAGAGGTCTTAAAAAAGGCGTTGTGGTTAATATTGAATCAACTGTTGAATCTATAAAGCGTGCCGTGCAAGAAGCAGAATTAATGGCAGGCTGCCAAATACGTTCGGTTTATGATGGTATTGCTGGCAGT
>CAZORZ010000076.1:0-5994 GCA_964582255.1 uncultured Gammaproteobacteria bacterium
ACCGCAATACGCACCAATCCATCACTGATCCCTGCATCTGCGCGCTGCTTATCACTTAATCGACCATGCGTTGTGGTGGCTGGATGCGTAATGGTTGTTTTCGCATCACCTAAATTAGCAGTAATCGACAGCATTTTAGTGCCATCTATCATATCCCATGCCTTTTGTTTGCCACCTTTGACGTCAAATGAAACGATGCCACCAACATTACTTTGTTGTTTTTGTGCCAACGCATATTCAGGATGATTTTCTAAGCTCAAATGATAGACGCGTTCAATGTTGGGGTGATCATTTAACACCGCGGCTAATTTTGTTGCTGCGGCACTGTGTGCATGCATTCTGAGCGATAGAGTTTCTAAGCCCTTCAGAGCAATCCACGCATTAAACGGGCTCATACCTGTCCCTCCAGTACGAATAACACCAAAAGCATCGCCACCAACAATTTCTTTATCACCGCAAATTGCACCGCCCAAAATACGCCCTTGGCCATCTAAATATTTCGTTGCCGAATGAATGATGACATCAGCACCTAATTTAATGGGCTGTTGTAGCGCTGGGGTGCAAAAACAATTGTCGACAACCAATAATGCACCATGATTGTGAGCGATGTCTGCTATACCTTGCACATCTGCCACCCGAGTAAGCGGATTTGATGGTGTTTCTAAAAACAATAATTTAGTGTTTTTACGTAAGGCGGCTTGCCATGAAGCATTATCAGTTTGGTCTACAAATGTTGTTTCAACGCCAAACTTGCCTAAATAGCGTTCAAACAAAATTGTTGTGGTGCCAAATACTGAACGTGACGAGACAATATGATCGCCTGCTTTTAACACACCTAAGCACAGAGACAAAATAGCTGACATGCCTGAACTGGTCGCAACACAGCTTTCTGTCCCTTCCATAGCCGCTAAACGCTGTTCAAAATTTTTGACGGTTGGATTGGTGAAGCGACCATAAATGTTGCCCGGAATTTCCCCCGAAAAACGTGCAGCAGCCTCTGCGGCAGAAGCAAACACAAAACTCGATGTCAGGAACATCGGCTCACTGTGCTCCATTTCATGAGTACGTTGGTGGCCAGTGCGAATTGCTAGAGTTTCCAGTGCGAATTGATCATCTTCAAACATTAATTTGCTCACTTTCTCTTACTATTTATGTTAATGACACAATTATCTAAGTAATATCCGACCCCTCAGATAATTGCCTTAGTTATTTTTCTTGTATTGGAATTAATGTCAGCTCAACACGTCGATTAAGTTGACGCCCTGTCGCTGTTTTATTATCTGCGATGGGGCGTGATTCACCATATCCAATAGATAAGACTCTATTTTTATCTATATTTTTGCTGGCTAAATGATCTGCCACACTCAATGCTCGACTCTCGGATAAATGTTGATTTGATGACTCAGAACCGACACTATCTGTATGCCCTGCTACTTCTATGAGCGTTTGATTAAATTCATTCAATACCAATACAACTGAACTTAATACGTCGTCAAAATCAGCCTTCAATGATTTAGAACCGGTTGCAAAGGTAATATTTCCTGGCATATTTAAAATAAGCTCATCACCATTTCGAGTCACGCTCACACCTGTTCCTGTTAACTGGTCTCTCAACTTAGATTCCTGCTTATCCATATAATTACCTATCGCAGCGCCACTTAATCCACCAATGCCTGCACCCACTAAAACTGCTTTTCGGCGATCACGACGGCTTTTATCTTTCGTAGTCAGATAGCCCACTAAAGCTCCTATACCCGCACCTATGGCACTGTTTTTTGATGTATTACTGGTTTTTTCATTGCCCGTAAAAGCATCTAATGTTTTACAGCCCGACAATGAAACCATGAGGGCTGATAGGAGTATAATTAGTGGTAATTTAAAATTCATAAAAGGTCCTTATTTAAGCTTAGTTTAATAATACAATGGTGTTTTCTTCTACCATGTCGAATAATTCAATAATATCGGTGTTTTTCATACGTACACAACCATGTGACAGAGGCTGCCCCAAATGCGCTTCATCGGCTGTTCCATGAATATAAATGTATCTACTTTTAGTATCTACATTTCCTGATAAATTAACCCCCTCTTCAAGACCTGACAACCACAAAATACGCGATGTAATAGTATCTTGCTCGGTATAATGAGGCTGGTCTATTTTTGCCAACTCAGCTGTTGCTTGGCGAGCGTTAAACATCATATTTAACGGCTGGTTTGCGCCTATTTTTTCAATAACCTGATGAAATCCACGTGGCGTTTTATAGCTGTTTTGTTGATTTCCAAGCCCATTTTTGGCCGTTGATATGGAATAGTTTACGACCAATTCCTTATCCTTAAAAAAAAATAAGGTCTGAGTGTCAATATCAACATAAACACATTGAGATAGCTCAACGCTAGGCGAAATTTTAGTCCATAGATTTTCAATCTCTGAAAAATCTAAACTCATGCTGATACGTTAGTTATTATATAAACCAACAACAACTTCTTTCTTTTCTGTGTCTAAATCGTCTTTAGCACCATCATTACGTTTTTTCTCAATGTCAGACAAGTATTGCTGGCTCACATTGGCTGTCACGTATTTTCCGGTAAAACAGGAACAATCGAATTCAGTGATATCAGGATTACCTTTAGACACTGAGGCAATTAAGTCATCCAGATCTTGGTAAATCATCCAATCTGCGCCAATTTTTTCGCCAATTTCTTGTTCTGTGCGGTCATGTGCTATGAGTTCTTCAACCGCTGGCATGTCAATTCCAAATACATTAGGAAAACGAACAGGTGGTGCTGCTGATGCTATATATACCTTTTTAGCACCTGCTTCTCTTGCCATCTGAATAATTTGCGTTGATGTGGTACCACGCACAATAGAGTCATCAACCAGTAAAACATTTTTACCTTTAAATTCAATATCAATGGGGTTTAATTTACGTCGCACCGATTTTTTACGCAGCTTTTGTCCAGGCATAATAAAAGTTCTGCCGATGTAACGGTTTTTAATAAAACCTTCACGAAATTTAACACCTAAATGATAAGCCAATTCCATTGCGGATGGACGGCTAGTATCGGGAATAGGAATAACCACATCAATGTCATGATTGGGGCGTTCTTTTAAAATTTTCTCAGCCAGTGTCACACCCATGCGTAATCGCGCTTTATAGACATAAATATCATCAATAATCGAATCTGGGCGTGCGAGATACACGTATTCAAAAATACAAGGATTTAACTGCGGATTGACGGCACATTGCTGGATATGGCATTGGCCATCAACATCAATATACACGGCTTCACCAGGTTTAATATCGGCTATTAAATCAAAACCACAGGCTTGCAACGCGACACTTTCAGATGCCAACATATATTCAACATTGCCATTACTTTCGGTGCGTTTGCCATACACCATTGGTCTGATTCCATAAGGATCACGAAAACCTAAAATACCTCTACCGGTAATCATCGCTATCACTGCGTAAGCACCTTCGAGACGCTGATGACTTTTGCTAACTGCTTTAAAAATATCAGCCACAGCAGGCGTTAATTTTCCACCTGTCGCTGCTTGCAGTTCATGCGCCAATACATTCAGCAATACTTCTGAGTCGGACTGTGTATTGATATGCCTTAAATCTTGTTTATAAACATCATCTTTTAACTTATCTACATTGGTTAAATTGCCATTATGTGCCAGTGAAATGCCATAAGGTGAGTTGACATAAAATGGCTGTGCTTCAGCAGAAGATGAACATCCAGCTGTTGGATATCGCACATGGCCTATGCCCATGTTCCCCGTTAACGATTGCATGTGTTTTTGCTGAAACACATCACTCACTTGGCCATTGTTTTTGCGTAACTTCAAATAATTACCATCACAGATCACAATACCTGCTGAGTCTTGTCCACGATGCTGCAACACGAGCAGCGCATCATAAATCACATTAGCAACGGCTTGATTCGCAACTATCCCAATAATTCCACACATAATATTTTATCTAAGGTTGTTTTATAAAGAAAATTTACTGGCTAGATCTTGAGGTAAAAACTCACGAATCCAAACTGATATTGATGAAAACTGCTCAATTAACAAAGACTCTTTCCACCATGTTTCTTCTGGCATAGGCGTTAAGCCTGCTAACAGTACCAACATAACAATAATTAACACACCCCGTGCTAAGCCAAAAACCATTCCAAGTACTTTATCTGTACCGCCTAATCCTGTTTTGTTGACCATTTGACTGACAATAAAATTAACGATAGCACCAATAATCAAGGTCACAATAAATAACACCGCAAAAGCGACTGCCATTCTAATCGTGACTGATTCAATGCTAGTTTCGAGTAAACTCGCCATCACATCCATATAACGTACTGCAATAACACCGGCTAAAAGCCACGTTGCCAAAGAAATTGATTCTTTAACAAAACCTCGAAACAAACTGATAAGTGTCGAAATTAAAACAATTCCAACAATGACTAGATCTACCCATACCATAATAAAATTAACCCAATTATTTTTTAAAATTCTAACAAAAAAGCACTAACGAAGCTCTGATTAACTTGATAAGAATTAATCAGAGCTTCGTTCACTAAAATATCTTTATTATTGATCGTACTTCATAATAACTGCCTTTATTTCATGCTTTTTATTTAATTTTTCTGCTGCTGCTTTAGCTTGTTTTTGATCTAAAAATGGCCCTAATCGCACACGAAAACTATTTACATTTTTAATAACGACTTTTTGTATGAAAACAGCAGCTATGTTGTATGTACGAACCTTGTCTTGCAATTTAAAAGCCTTGTCTTGGTCTTTAAAGCTGCCTAATTGAGCAATCCAGCTATCACCACCCATTTTTTCATTTGGCTCAATTTTCTGAGTGACTGATTTAGAAGCTGCTACAACAACTTTTTGCTTTTCTTTATTGCCTTTATCAACAATATCATTCGTCAGTACAGGGATGCTATCTAAACGCTGTTGTAACTGTTTCGCTTTTAAATCCAGATCGACAACTCGCCGTTCTACCTTAGGTGGTGGTGGCACTTCAAAAGGGACTTGTTGAAATTCTGATTTATCAATCATACCGGCACCGTCCAGCAGCATTGGCAAAAATATCACCGCCAAGGACACAATGACAGCAATACCGACCAAACGTTGTTTTAATTGAGATTCAATTGCCATTGTTAAAAAGTTACTATTAGTCCGCGTATGTTAAATAGGCTTCAACGGTATAAAAAGAGCCTGTTATTAAGATTATATCTTGAGCGCTGCGAGAACTCACGGTTTCATCGCATTGTTTTTGCGTCAAATAGGTTTTCGCTTTTATCAGTGCCTCTTGCATAGTACTGGCACAATCTTTACTCAGCATTTTCACATTAATTCGATGGCTTAACGCGACTGCTGAAAGCGCTCTAGCCGAGTTTATGTCAACACAAATACAATGATTGACAACATCTTGCAGCTTTGAGACAAACCGCTCCACAGCTTTGTCGTCCAACATACCTAAGATCATTACGCTTTGCTTGGCCGATTCCGCTGCTAACTGATCGGCAATAACAGTGGCTGCGTCCTCATTATGCCCAACATCAATTATTATCTTAACCGATGCTGATTCGCTCACCGTTTCAAACCTACCTTTTAATACCAGTGAATTTAACGTGTTTTTGATGCTGTCAGAATCAAAATATCGGCCTTGTTCCAAAAGCTTAAGCCCGGCTATAACACCACAACAGTTTATTTTTTGATGCTGACCGACTAAAGATAAAGCTGATAAATCTATTGCGTTTTTAGCCATAATAAATTCATTGGTGCTGGCAGAAAACGAGTAATCTTTATTGATTATAAAACGACTAGCTGAGTGCTGATTAATTTCTGCCAGCAAACTCTTCGGAGGAAGGGGGTCATTACAGATAACCGCACAATTATCCCTCAACACACCTGCTTTTTCATAAGCAATGAGCTCGCGTGTTTCACCTAGCCATTCCGTATGATCTAAACCTATCGGCGTA
>CAZORZ010000077.1:0-5933 GCA_964582255.1 uncultured Gammaproteobacteria bacterium
TTGGCGTTTACGTTCAAAATCTAAAGCTAAATTATATAAAGGCTCCATGATTTCATCGTCCATCGGGCATTTGCGAAACTTCTCAAATGCCATGTCTAGTTGACCTTGCCCCTGAAATGCTAAACCAAGCATACGATTACTTTCTGAAGATTCGGCATCTGAGCGAAGTTTTACTCGCTCAGTCATTAAGAAACGCATGGTGGTGATTAAAAGATGACCAATAAGCAGCAGCGCAGCAGGTGCCATCAGCTGTACCCAAAGTGTGAGTGAGGTCATCAAGAAAAAGTGGGTACCTAGCAGTATGCCAAAAATACTGATGGTGATGAATGCAGCAGCGCCCGCTTTTACACGAGGCATTAACAGCATGAGATATAATGCAACCATCACAAATGCGCCAATGCGAGCCCAAATAGACCATTCAGGTTCTACGAAAAAGTCTTCTTGTAAAATGCTAGAAACAGTATGAGCCAGTGTGAGTACAGGCGCCATCGCAGGATCAACAGGTGTGACTTGTGATGAACCCACACCAATAGCCGTTGCGCCAATTAAAACGATTTTATTTTTGTATTTTTCAAGTGGGATTTTACCAGAATAGACGTCGTAGAATGAATCCACTTGAAAGGCTGAAAATCCCTCTATGTCTGAATAGAAAAAAGTATTCATTTGCAATTGTTGGTCAGTTTTAATAGATAACCCACCCATTTCAATGCTTTCGGCTAGGTTTACTTTGATGTCATTGGGCTTTAGATTTAAGCTTTGGGCAGCAATTTGCAATGATAAAGAGGGATAAAACCGACCGAAATATTTGAGTACTAAAGGCTCTGTGCGGATACCACCATCAACATCAGGAATGGCGTTTAAATGCCCGATGGCGCTGGCGTGGTTACCGATTGTTTCTATAGGTGGTAATGCGTCAAGGGTTGGATACGGATATAGACCATTTGCTTGAGCAGAGACGCGGTCATGAATGGTATTTAATGAGTTGCGTAAAACATAATTAGGTAGCTCTTGATCGGGGTTTCCCTTAGGAACACCGATAATAAAAGGCATAGCCAAAATGACATTGCCCGCCTTTTGCGTGCTGTCAGATAGTTTTTGATCAGTATTAAGCGCGGCTTCAGCATTTTTAAGGGCTAAATTGAGGCTTTCTAGGTCGGGAATGACTTTATTTTGTAGCGATGATTGGGCTAAGAATTCTTTAGTTGGTTTCACAATGTCAGATATTTGACTATCTTGCTCTAACATGGTGCTTAAAATTTCAATTTCGGTGGGTATTTCAGAAAGACTTGAGCGCGACACATAATCGATCAATTCACGAATATAAACCATCCCAGGGTCAATTTGAGGCTCTAAAAAAAAGACGGTTTGGCCAATGACTTTAGCACCACTTTGAGACAGCAGATCAATCATATCGCCGTGTAATTCACGAGACCAAGGCCAACGCCCTAAATTAGCGATACTTTGATCATCTATAGCAATGATGGCTATTTTATCAGAAGGAAAGCGCTCAGTTGATTGCATGCCCCAGTCGTAGGCACTACGCTCAATACTTTGCATGGGCGAGGTGGTTGAAAATGCGACTACTAAAAAGCTGATGACTAGACCAGCAAACCAGTCGCTATTCCAAAAATGGGACTTCATATCCTTTATCCTTATAATTATTGGTTTATATATGGAAGAGCTTAATAGCTCGTAACAATTTATTTTAGGTTATTTATAATAACTATAATGATGAATGGTTAAATATTCTAGCTTTAATGTCCTTTCTAAGTCAATTTACACAAGGCTTAATCACCAAGTAAGTGCAAAATATTTTCCATTCTAAATTTAAAAGATTAAAATGAATGTAAAAATAAGCTATAACATGATATATAAACCCAAATTAGTGGATAGATTTTAAGCAAAGGCATGTCGGAATTAATTTCAAGAATTGAAAAACTTAATGAAATAGGTATTGCCTTATCGGCAGAAAATAATACTCAAAAATTATTGGAGCGTATTCTTCTAGGCGCTATCTCTTTAACACATGCTGATGGCGGCACACTTTATTTAAAACGGGAGGATGAATTACATTTTGAGATTATCCATAATGATTCGCTGAGTATCCATATGGGTGGGCCAGATGGAGCAGAGATTACTTTCCCACCTTTAAGTTTATATGTAAATGGTGAACCTAACCATTCGATAGTGGCTGCACATGCTGTTTTGAACGCGAAAACAATTAATATCGATGATGTTTATATTGAGCAAAGTTTTGATTTTACCGGCGCGAAGCGTTTTGACGAGACAAATCAGTACCGTACTCAATCCATTTTAACCATTCCGTTAAAAGACCATGAAAATGACATTATTGGTGTTTTACAGCTGATCAATGCAACTGACCCTGAGCAGCAAAAAACCATTTCATTTTCTAAAATTGATCAACAGTTATCAGAATCCTTAGCATCACAAGCCGCTGTTTCTTTAACCCAAAAGAAATTAATCAGTGAGTTACAAGATTTGTTCGAAGCCTTTATTAAAATGATGGCAGATGCGATTGATGATAAATCGCCCTATACCGGTGGTCATTGTCGTCGGATTCCTTTGTTAACTATGTCTTTAGCGGAAGCAGTGAGTGATGAACAAACAGGGCCCTTAAAAGATTTTAAAATTAACGATAAAGATCGTTATGAATTAGAAACAGCGGCATGGTTACACGATTGTGGAAAAGTGATTACCCCTGAACATGTGATGGATAAGGCAACAAAATTAGAGACAATTTTTGATCGTATAGAATTAATTGAACATCGGTTTGAAATAATGATGCGTGATGCCGAAATAAATTATCTGCGAAGTTGTTTAAACGCCCAAAAAGAAGGTAAACCTTGTGTTGAGTATCAGGAAATATTTGAGCGCACTCAATCAACTTTGAAGCACGATTTTGAGTTTTTAAAGAAAGCTAATATCGGTGGTGAATTCATGAACGATGAGGATGTTCAAAGAGTCAATTCAATTAGTAATATGGAATGGAGCGGTCACCTTGATAATACCTTAAAGCCATTATTGGATGACGATGAAAAGTTAAATTTATCGATTCGTCGGGGCACCTTAAACGATGATGAGCGAATTATTATTAATGACCATATTGTAGCAACGATTAAAATGCTTGAAGCCTTGCCTTTTCCAAAGCATTTAAAGAATGTGCCTGAATATGCAGGTGGCCATCATGAACGCATAGATGGAAAGGGTTACCCTAAAGGGCTAACAAAGGATCAAATGTCCGTGCAGGCTAGAATTATGGCCATAGCCGATATTTTTGAGGCGCTATCGGCAAGAGACCGCCCTTATAAACAAGGAAAAAAACTATCAGAGTGTTTGAGAATAATGGGCTTCATGAAAAAAGAGCAGCATATAGATGGTGATTTATTTGACATCTTTGTCAAACAGAAAGTCTATTTAAAATATGCTGAAGAATTTTTAGACCCTAGTCAATTGGATGCTGTTGATGAGTCAAAAATACCGGGGTTTCATTAAACTGCCACTAGTAATTCTAAGCTATAGAGCAAAACGGCGTGCTGTTGAATTGTCAGAGGGCATATTTTTGTTATGTGCTTTTATTGTATGCTGGGTTTTAGGCTCAAAAAGAGACGGTTGTGTTGCTTCACTATAAGAATGTTGCTTAATATCAAGATTTTTTGCATTTATTAAATTAGATAAGGACATGGCTATATGCCACATCATCACAGGAGGAACCGCATTCCCTATGGCGCGATATTGCCTATTCTCTGAAACAGAATCTAATTTAAAGAGATTTGGAAATGATTGAATACTGGCCGCCTCTCTTGGTGTAAATCGTCTGTATCTATCATTAACCAAAAGCACAGGATCAGTACTGTTTAAACTCACTTTTGATAAATGAGAGCTTATAGTATTGCACGGTTGTTCAATATCCTGATTCCTACCTTTATTCATTTTATGTTTAACGCGTAACATTCCATCAACTGCTTTTTGACTAAAAAACCACTTGTCATCTAAGTCTGCATCACTATCTAATACAGCTTTTAATTTAACTTTGTGTCCATTTTTTGTGGTGACACAAGGAAAATTAAAATTTAAATAGTCTTCATCATCTCTAAACCCAATAATAAAAACACGTTCTCGCTTTTGAGGTACACCATAATCAGATGAATTTAATAGTTTATACTTTACCTTATAACCTGCTCCCTCAAATTCATTTAAAATCATAGGAAATGCCTTTCTTTTATTTGCAGACAAAAGCCCCTTTACATTCTCTGCAATGAAAAATCGAGGTTTTTTACACCTAAGCACATCTACCATTTCAAAAAACAATCGTCCTTTATCATCTTTATAGCCTAATCTAGGAGGGTTTTGAGCACTAATTGAAAAAGATTGACATGGAAACCCACCTACAAGCAGATCATGGTTAGGTAAGTCTTTTTTTGAAATGTCCCTAACATCTTTGATGACACACTTATGATTAAAATTATCATTGTAGATACTTGCACAATAGTTGTCATTGTCCACAGCATATATAATTTCAAATGGGTTTTTATGGTAATGCTTCCCAAGAAACGAAAACCCCCCGACTAAACCTAAATCTATACCACCACAACCACAAAAAAATGAAGCTACTTTTGTTAGTTCCATATCAATAACTCACTCCACGCCCCTGATTTTTCGGTAAAAATAATGTCGGCACCATTTCTAGGAGACATTTTTATTTGGTCATTTTTATACTTACCTACTGGATTTTGCAGAACAAATAATTTCCTTTTATGTTTACTTATCATTAGACGATAAACAAAATAATTATCGCGTAAGGTATCAGCCGTTGCCCATTCATTTGGCGTCAAATGAAAGTTTTTAAAATTAAGGGACTTGTTGCTAATGGTTGATTTCACTTCTATATATCTTTTCCTTGTGTCAAGCTCAACACTTTGAATATCATAACCCACAGCCAATGAAGTTGGAATTTTTTTAATTAAATGAAGTAAATCTTCCCTCCCTCCTAGCTTAACTCTCATGCTTTCGTGACCAACGATTAAACTCTCTCCAAAATCACCAATTTCTTTTGTATTTTTAACATTATCGGGGTCAAAATCTTGTTCTAAGTTTTCAAGGGCGCTAGCTATCAGTTTAGAATATGTATTTTCCTCAATCCCCAAATATTTAAGCACATTCGTTTTAAATAAGCTTCGACCCAAATCTTTGTTAACAAATTGGAACCACTTATCTTCAATTGACTTCAAAATATTAACAGAAAATTGTATTTCGTATAAAGATTCATATTCAGAAAACCATAAACCACTATTTAAAAATGCAATAATTGTTTCCCTATCATCCCAGTTTATGTAAAATTTATTGGCGTGTTGGACAAGTAAGTCACCAATAACCATGTAATCAAGTATGTCACCAGCATATCTAATAATATCACCTTGCCAGTCTAGTTCATCATCATTTTTTCTTGACAGAATTATTCGTTTTACAACATCTATAGGTTTACAATTGTCTCTTGTAACTCGTAAATCGTTATATATAAAATGAGTTGCTTCCGCCTTATTTATATAAAATCTCTTTTTTAAGTGTTTTTCACCAGTTTGCATAACTTTCAAGAAATATTGTGCCGGTTTAAACCGGATCCTTGCATCAATCACACCTTTCAGTTTATTTGACTTTATATGACCGCCTGGATATTGAAAGTAAAACAAGAAATATTTGAAAAATTGCACTAAATCTTGTTCCTCAGAAAGTTTTTGAGCAATCGCTCCAGTGGTTGCTTTTTGATTTATATTATCCTCTTCTATAAATCCAAATAATGCAGATATTTCAGTCCTCCAGTTATCAATAGTTTTACTTGTTTTCGTTGCATTTCCAGTATAGTGCATATTCTTACGCAACATGAACACCCAATCTTATCCATCGTGAACACCTAA
>CAZORZ010000078.1:0-5905 GCA_964582255.1 uncultured Gammaproteobacteria bacterium
ACTAATACTTCAGGCTTAACGCCTAATTGCTTAGCAACCTCTTGAGCATGAGGCATAAGCTCTTGGATGAAGTCTTCAGCTTTAGCCCAACCTTGATGCTGATGAATTTTTTCGTTGCTTAGCGAAGACTGAATCGGCAACACATTATTTAATGCTGAAAGCTTAACCACACTGTTATCAACGTGATGCTCCATTTGATGAAATTCTTCTGTGAGCGGTTGTGATGATACATTGTGTTTTGGCAACAAAATTTTAGTTAAGGCATCAACTGAGACGCTAACCTTAGCCATTGTCTCTGTTTGATTTTCTCTTATCTGAGGGATGGCTATTTGATGCGTTTCTATTTGAGCCATTGCTGTTTTAACGATGGCTGTTTCAGTCGCTTCACTCAATTCATTTGATGTGGCACTTTTAATCCAAGCTAAATTATTAGGCAGTTTTAATGCCCTAACATTATCCGAAGAATCAAAAGCCATTCCTGTTGATTGAGCGTTTAATGCCATGCCATGCTGTGCGGCAACTTGTGGCTCAAGAGGAAAAAAAGTGCCTCCTGCATAATCTTTTTTATGGTTGATAGCGGCATCGGTCGCTAACTGTTGTTCTAACTGCTTGGCAATTCCGATTCCACCCTGACTAGCCATAATGGTGGCTAACTGCTTGTCATACATATCGGTATAAAAGTCCATATAATTACTGTGCTGGTCTTCATCCACCACGGCTGCAGCCCTCATTTCCTTTAGCATTTGTGTAATAAACAAGCTTTCAAACTGCTGCAATGCAGTTTTGTTCGCCGCCTCGTCTCCTTGGCGCACTTCTTTCTTCAAATCGGTGAATTGATTCGGATTAAGATAGAAATCTTGTTGAGCTAAAGCGTTCATCTCAGTGCCTTTTCATTTATATTACTATTAGCTCTGCACTTAACGCGCCAACTTGTTTCAATGACTCTAAAATAGCCACTAAATCACCTGGAGAAGCGCCTACTTGGTTAAAGGCTCGCACCAATTGGTTAAGCTCTACGCCCTCACTAAACAAGAACATACGATTGTTTTCTTGCTCAACAGTAATTTCCTGATTATTATTTTGCACCGTTTCACCCTCTGCTAAAGCATTAGGTTGACTGGTTTCTTGCGTGTTAGTGATGGTGACCGTCATATTGCCGTGGGACACTGCCGCTGCGTATACTTTTACATGATTACCAATAACCACCGTACCCGTACGAGAATTAACAATAATTTTGGCGGCTGCTTCACCCGGTTGAAACGTCAGGTTTTCTAAAAACGACATAAAGCTAACACGTTGATTTTTGTCTTTTGGCGCATTAATACGCACCGTCACTGCATCTTCAGCAAAAGCGTTATCAGGGCCTAAAATATCGTTCACCGTTTCGGCTAAGCGCTTAGCAGTGGTAAAGTCTCTGCGGTGTAGGTTTAGCACTATATCCTTACCTTCGACAAACGGATTGCGTACCGCTCGTTCGATAATCGCACCATTGGGAATGCGACCCACTGTGGGTATGTTAATGGTTACTTTAGAACCATCGGCACCTTCAACACCTAATCCACCAACGGTTAAGTTACCTTGAGCCATCGCATAAATATTGCCATCGGCACCTTTTAACGGCGTCATTATTAAACTGCCACCGCGTAAGCTTTTAGAATTACCGATAGACGAAATAGTCACGTCAATTTTCTGGCCGGGTTTGGCAAAAGGCGGTAAAGTTGCATGTAAAGCAACGGCCGCTATGTTTTTCACCTGAGGATTTTGCCCAGCACCGAGAGAGATGCCATATTGAGCCAGCATGCTTTTTAAGCTTTGCATGGTAAAAATAGTTTGAGCCGTAGAATCACCCGTACCATCTAAGCCAACCACTAAACCATAGCCCACCAATTGATTGTCTCGAACACCTTGTACCTGAGCGACGTCTTTTATACGTTCGGCAAAAATATCCGTTGCCGTAAAACAAAGAACCGCAAAAAATATAACCTTTAAACCTTTAAAGTTTTTCATAACAAATACCTATTTGAATCGCTAATTTTATTAAAATGGAAATGCTGGACTGCTAAAAAAACGAGATAACCATCCTTGTGCGTTCGCCTCTGCTACCACACCACCACCGCCATAATAAATACGCGAATTTGCAATTTTATTGGAGAAAACAACATTGGCTGAACTGACATCTTGTGGCCGAACAATGCCTGATAGCCTTATATATTCAGAACCGCTGGTTAAACCAATCAATTTTTCCCCTCTGATATCTAAATTTCCATTGGGGTAAATACGCATCACCGTCACTGCAATTTCGCCTGTTAAGCTATTGCTTTGAGCGGTATCACCAGAACCTGCAAACGCTCTATTGCCCGTTAATGAGTTGGCCAATAAATTGCTGCCTTTAAAAGTTGGAGCAATGCCTAAAAGAGTCCCAGCCGCACCTGTCGATAAATCATCTTGTTTCGAGGTGTTGGTTGCTGCTGATTTTTTTGCCGATGTTGTTTCCGACAAGGTCACACTTAAAATATCGCCCACTCTAAAGGCTTTGTTATCTTCAAATAAACGCACGGAACGTCCTTCTTGATAAATAGAGCCATTTAATATCGGCGTATATTGCTGCTCTTGAATAGCCACTGGTGCATACAGTGGATCTGGCTTAACAACCAGTTGAGTAGATGCACAACCTTGAAGCACGATAAAAGCACTCAAAATAGCTAAATGATGTTGAGTTTTCATAACATCACCTAAATATTGTTATTTAAGTACTGCATCATGCCATCGGCTGTCGACACCACTTTTGAGTTCATCTCATACGCACGCTGTGTTTCAATCATCGAGACCATTTCCTCAACAATATTGACATTAGACGTTTCAATAGCGCCCTGATGCAATGTCCCCAAGCCCGTTAATCCCGGAGTGCCTGTTGTGGCATCGCCACTGGCTGCAGACTCAACATATAAATTTTCGCCGATTGGCTCTAAACCTGCTGGATTAACAAAATTAACGGTTTGTAAATTACCAACGGTGACAGGATCTACTGTCGATTGTAGCGTCACACTCACTGTGCCATCGCTACCAATACTGATATTGCGAGTATCTGTTGGAATGGTAATACCCGGCTGCAAGGTATAGCCGCTAGCGGTCACCATTAACCCCTGATCATTTAGCTTAAAGCCACCATCACGGGTATAAGCCGTTGCACCAGTAGGCAATGTAATAGCGAAAAAACCTTTGCCGTCTATCGCGACATCTAAGGCATTATCTGAAGTTGTTATATTTCCTTGAGTGTGAATTTTTTCTGTAGCAACAACTCGAGTCCCCGTACCAAGATGCAAACCGTTAGGCAGTAAAGAGTCCTCAGAGGTGGCTCCACCGACTTGACGGATGTTTTGATACATTAAATCTTCAAATACAGCGCGTGACTTTTTATAAGCAGCTGTACTGACGTTGGCTAGGTTATTAGAAATAACCGATAAACGAGTCTGTTGGGCGTCCAGACCTGTTTTAGCAATCCAAAGTGCTTGGTTCATGTTTTTCTCCTGTGTTTAGGGCGTACACAGAAGATGCAGATAGCGTGCCAGCTTTATTGAACCGGTAAACAAGCTATTCACCATAAAAAAAGGCCTGCAACATGGCAGGCCTTTTAGACTAACGACTTAAGGCTTAATAATAAATAAAGTAAGTGAGATCCTTATTGAGCAGATACTTTTAATTGAGGGGGTCAACCGTCATCGGCTGTCCCATATTTGGAAATTGCGCCAAAACACTCATTGGTAACAAGAAAAAAATTTATACCCTATTTTTCAGTATAAAATTCTCGTTACTAATTATGTCTTGCTCTCGTTAGCAAGAGCTTCTTTTGCCATTTTCTCTAAATCACCAGAAGCGTGCATTTCTAACGTAATATCACAACCACCAATTAACTCGCCCCCGACATAAACTTGAGGAAATGTTGGCCAATCTGCATAACGCGGAAGATTTTGAAAGATTTCAGGATCGATTAACACATTCACATAAGCAAACTCAATCTCTAATGATTTAAGCGCTTCTACTGTGCGGCTAGAAAACCCACATTGCGGCATTTGTGGCGTGCCTTTCATATAAATAACAACTGAATTACCTTCAACTTGACCTTTGATACGTTCTAAAACGTCCATAAAATTTACCTTTAAAATATGTAATGAATAATAGCTGACTAATTTAGTAGGTTATTATAGGGTTTAAATAAATAATTTAAAGAGGCATTGTACAAAACTAGCGTTTACTGGTGCAAAAGATAAATGAATACAGAAATACAATTGATTAACTTACCATTACACAAGCCATTATCACTTTTTATTTTACGGCTTGATCATAACGATACATTAATATCTGGAAACAAAGCCTATAAATTACGCCCGTGGATTAATCAAGCGGTTAAGCAAAATAAAGCATTGATATCTTGTGGTGGCGCATTTTCTAACCATTTACATGCCTTAGCCGCTGCTGGTTATAAATACCATATTCCTACTTACGGCCTTGTGCGAGCACTCGAAATCGATAATCCAACGATCACCATGCAAGACTGCATGGCCATGGGCATGACGTTAATACCCATTTCTCGGCAGGATTATAAAAAACGAAATAACCCTCAGTTTTTAATGCCCTATCAAGCACAGTTTAAACAACACTCGCTCTGGATTGCGGAAGGCGGAATGGGCGACATTGCGATTACGGCTTGTGAAGAGATAGCCGTCATCATTAACCAAGCCTACGCTCATCACGAATTTAACTCAGTGTATCTAGCCGTTGGCAGTGGTGGCACGCTGGCAGGCATTGCACGACGTTTAGACAATCACATTCAATTATATGCTGTCCCTGTGATGAAAGACTGGCTGCCCGTAAAAACGAATGTAGAGCATTATTTATCAACATCACAAGCAAAACGTATTATTTGGTTAGAAGGTGGCAGTTACGGTGGTTTTGGTAAGGCTAATAGGCAACATATTGAATTTTTAGCCCATTTCGAAGCTTTATCCAATGTCCTTTTAGACCCCGTTTACACCAGTAAGGTGGTGCGTAAAATCGTTGAGCAACATTTAGCTAAAAGCAATGTGGGTTCAAATCATAAACCACTAATAATACATACAGGCGGGCTTCAAGGCAGACGATCAGTCGCTGATAAAATTTCAGCCATCACTATTAGTCCCGAATATTTTGAGCATTTAACCGATCAATATATTTAACTCATTTGTCTTTATTACAGGCAAAAAAAAGCTCCCGAAGGAGCTTTTCTTACTAATGTTTAGCTTAAGCTAAAATTAGAATTTAAGACCTAACTGAACGTGTGATAAGCCAGCGCCAGTATGATCGCTTTGGTTACGAAAACCAACAGAAGCTCCGCCACCTAACTTATAACCAACATCTATACGAGTATAAGCTTCAGCATCACCATCTCTATCATTAGAAGTATACATAACGCTTAAAGGACCATCAGCCCACTTAACACGCATATTTGTTTGATCTGTTCCTGTGATCTCACCAACTTGTAATGCAACAGAAATCGCACCAAATTTAGCAGTAGCAGCTACGAATGAAGTATCTTCAGTACCAGCATCACCATTTGAGTTTTGAGCATAAGCTAATGTGTAATTACCCATTGAATACTTAACGCCGATAGACGTTTTTTCATTTGCGTTTTCACCTTCAGGAGAAATACCAATACCAAAAGAGATATCACCCATTTTGTTCTTATAAGCAATACCTTCACTACCACGAGTAGTATCACGCATATCACCAGCAACTTCTGTCATGCCGACCATTTGAGCAACATTTCCGATAGAAACATCACCAAAAGAACCTTTAACACCAACTTTAACTGAATCAGCAGTAGCAGGTGAAGTTGATGCACCAGTGCTAGAGGAATTTCCACTAGCTA
>CAZORZ010000079.1:0-2855 GCA_964582255.1 uncultured Gammaproteobacteria bacterium
GTTTAGCCCTAGAATATTTGCTCGACTACGTACAACGGTTAAAGCCGCCTGTATAGATTCTTTCATCACATCGCCTAATTGACCTGTTTGAATGAACTTACCCTTACCTTTAATAACCGCCGCTTCGATGGTTAATAGTTCGCCACCCACTTCTGTCCATGCTAGGCCAGTGACCTGACCTACTTGGTCTTTTTCTTCTGCAATACCAAATTTAAAGCGCTTTACGCCTAAATATTTATCCACATTTTTCGATGTCACCTTAACCTTTTTAGTATCAGGCTTAAGTAAGATATCTCTAACGACTTTACGACAAATCTTAGAAATTTCGCGTTCTAAATTACGCACACCTGCTTCTCGAGTATAGCGTTGAATAATTTCCCGTACGGCTGACTCCTCAATAACAATTTCATTGCTTTTTAAGCCATTGTCCTTAACCTGTTTAGGCATTAAGTACTTCATAGCAATATTAAGCTTTTCGTCTTCGGTATAACCCGGAATTCGAATCACTTCCATGCGATCTAAGAGAGGACCTGGAATGTTCATGCTATTTGACGTTGCAACGAACATAACGTCAGATAGATCAAAGTCAACTTCCATATAATGATCGTTAAAACTGTTGTTTTGCTCTGGATCTAATACCTCTAGCAACGCCGACGCTGGATCACCGCGAAAGTCTTGTGCCATTTTGTCAATCTCGTCGAGTAAAAACAGAGGGTTTTTGACTTTAATTTTTGATAATTTCTGAATGATTTTACCGGGCATAGAACCGATATAAGTCCGTCTATGACCACGTATTTCAGATTCATCTCGTACCCCACCTAATGACATACGCACGAACTTACGATTAGTTGCGCGTGCAATTGAGCGCCCTAATGATGTTTTGCCAACACCTGGTGGGCCTACTAAACAAAGCACTGGGCCTTTTAATTTGCGCACACGTTGCTGCACTGCTAAATACTCTAAAATACGTTCTTTTACTTTTTCTAAACCATAATGATCTTCTTCCAGCACTTGCTCAGCTGCAGCCAGATCTTTACGGATTTTTGATTTTTTCTTCCACGGAACACTGACCATCCAATCGATATAATTACGTACGACTGTGGCTTCTGATGACATCGGAGACATCATTTTTAGTTTATTAAGTTCTGAGTCTGCCTTTTCTCTAGCTTCCTTAGACATACCTGACTTTTCAATTTTTTGTTGCAGATCATCCACTTCATTCGGCGCATCATCCATATCGCCCAATTCTTTTTGAATCGCTTTCATTTGCTCATTCAAATAATATTCGCGTTGACTCTTTTCCATCTGCTGTTTAACACGGCCACGAATACGCTTTTCGATTTGCATTAAATCAATTTCACCTTCGATCTTACCCATAATGTGTTCTAGGCGATCTTTAGGTGATTCGATTTCAAGGATTTCTTGTTTCTCATCGAGCTTAAGAGCCATATGAGCAGCCATGGTATCGGCTAATCGACTGCTGTCGTCAATACCCGATAAGGACGTTAATATTTCTGGCGGGACTTTTTTATTTAATTTAACGTATTGCTCGAATAAATTAATCGCCGAGCGATTTAACACTTCAGATTCTTTATCTTCAATCACTTCAACATCAGTGATTTTTTGAATCGCGCCTGAGGTGTAATCATTGATTTCAACAAGGCTAGTCACTTTGACGCGTTCACCGCCTTCAACTAATACCTTAATCGTGCCATCGGGCAGTTTAAGCATTTGTAAAATCGTTGATAAGGTGCCAATTTGGTATAAGTCTTTTTCAGTTGGATCATCAACTTCAGCATTTTTTTGTGCTAACAATAAGACTTGTTTGTTATCAGCCATCGCCGCATCTAATGCAGACATTGATTTTTCACGGCCAACGAAAAGAGGAATCACCATATGAGGATATACAACCACATCTCTCAATGGTAAAACGGGTATAAATTGTTGCTCATCTTCAGTGACTAACGAAGTTGAATCTGAATCCGACATGCTTAACCTCTAATTTTAGAATGAAACCGATATAGGGCTTCCCTAGTGGTTTTCAATCAGTTAATAAAACAATTTTACTGATTTTTAATAATTAGTAACTACTGAGAGAATTATTAAAGATGGGTAACCACTCAGATTTGAGTCAAATTGAGTTCAGCGCAAGTCGAAAGGACAGAGCATACAATTGTATGTGAGCATTTCGACGCCGTATTAAGACCCAATTTGGTGAAAGCTGAGTAGCGACAACAATTATTCGTCTGATGCAGCTAGAGCCATCTCTTGATCTTCATAAACAATTAATGGCTGAGAATTGCCATCAATCACTGAAGCATCTAATACGATTTTGCTGACGTTATCCATCGCTGGTAAATCAAACATCACATCAAGTAAGGTGTTTTCTAAGATTGTTCTTAATCCTCGAGCACCCGTTTTACGTGACATGGCCTTAACTGCAACAGCAGCCAAGCAATCTTCACGAAATTCAATATCACAACCTTCGAGAGAAAACATGGTTTTATACTGCTTGGTGATCGCATTTTTAGGCTCTGTTAAAATACGAATTAAAGCTTCTTCATCTAATTCTTCTAATGTTGTCACCATTGGTAAGCGGCCGACAAACTCAGGGATTAAGCCGTATTTAATAAGATCTTCAGGCTCAACATCAGCGATAATTTCACCGAACGCACTTTCATTTTCTTTACTGTTTACAGATGCGCCAAAACCAATCCCACCTTTGTCTGAGCGAGCTGTAATGACCTTATCTAATCCTGCGAATGCTCCGCCACAAATAAATAAGATTTTGCTTGTATCAACCTGCAAAAATTCTTGTTGAGGGTGCTTTCGTCCACCTTGAGGCGGCACCGACG
>CAZORZ010000079.1:2865-5900 GCA_964582255.1 uncultured Gammaproteobacteria bacterium
CCCTCTATCAACTTTAATAATGCTTGCTGAACACCTTCACCAGAAACATCGCGAGTAATTGAAGGGTTGTCTGACTTGCGTGAAATCTTATCAATTTCATCGATATAAACTATGCCTGTTTGGGCTTTTTCGACATCGTAGTCACACTTCTGTAGTAATTTTTGAATAATATTTTCAACATCTTCACCGACATAACCTGCTTCGGTTAATGTCGTTGCATCAGCAATAGTGAACGGCACATCTAACAATCGCGCCATCGTCTCGGCCAACAGCGTTTTACCTGATCCAGTAGGTCCAATTAATAGAATATTACTTTTTGAAAGTTCGACACCATCTTTTGAATGCCCGACTTCTAGGCGTTTGTAATGGTTATAAACTGCAACAGCAAGGACTTTTTTAGCTCGTGCTTGACCGATAACATATTCATCAAGTTCAGCAAAAATCTCATGTGGCGTGGGTAATTTTGAATCACCCGTCGTTTCTTTGTCTTGAATTTCTTCGCGAATTATATCGTTACACAGTTCGACACATTCATCACAAATGAATACAGAGGGCCCAGCAATAAGTTTTTTTACTTCATGCTGGCTTTTACCACAGAAAGAACAATACAATAATTTTTCGTCTTTCTTATCAGATTTTTTATCAGCCATTTGCGTATTCTCTTATGTTTCTCTAAAGCCTAGGCTTTATAGTGCAATATTCAATATATAAATTAAAGGGATTAATCATTAATCAGCCTTTATTTACCTTCCTTTTCTTCTGAATCGGCACGAGAAGTCAAAACTTTATCAATTAATCCATATTCAGCAGATTCTTCGGCACTCATAAAATTATCACGCTCGGTATCAAGACCAATGGTCTCGATATCCTTACCAGTGTCTTTCGACAAAAGACCATTTAAACGGCTACGAACATTTAAAATCTCTTTGGCATGAATTTCAAAATCAGTCGCTTGACCTTGAAAGCCGCCCAGTGGCTGATGAATCATCATGCGTGAATGTGGCAACCCATAACGCTTACCCTGCGTGCCACCGGCAAGAAGCACAGCACCCATACTCGCAGCTTGGCCTGTACATAGCGTAACAACATCACATTTAATGAATTGCATGGTGTCGTAAATAGCTAAGCCAGCCGTCACCGAACCACCAGGACTATTAATATAAAGTGAAATGTCTTTATCTGGATTTTCTGATTCTAAGAACAATAATTGAGCAACAATTAAATTCGCCATGTGATCTTCAACTTGACCCACAACAAAAATAACGCGTTCTTTTAATAGTCTTGAATAAATATCGTAAGCACGCTCACCACGAGCAGACTGCTCAACCACCATTGGGATGATATTATTCTGTATCCCTGCTTGTGGAGACATCGAGCTCATTTCGCTCATAATTTTTTGAGATGTACTGGCATCGATGATCATTTATTTACCTTTTAGTTGTTTGTCTTGTAAGCTATTTATTCATCACATCATCAAATGACATTGATTTCTCAGTGACCTTTGCTTGAGACAATATAAAGTCAACAACTTGATCTTCAAGTACCATGCCTTCTAAATTTGCACGAGCTTGCTTATTCGTATTGTAATAATCAGTCACTTGCTTAGGGTCGTCATAAGATCCTGCTATTTCAAGCAGTGTAGAATCAAGCTTAGATTCATCAACTTCAATTTTTTCTTGACGAATAATCTCACCCACTAAAACGCCTAGCTTCACGCGACGTTCTGCTTCTTCCTTAAAGAGCTCATCAGGATACATTTTTGCGTCCATTTTTTCAGCGTCTTGACCCATGCTTTGTGCGGCTTGTTTTTTTAATGCTGTAATTTCATCATTGATCAAAGCAGTAGGTGCTTGAATATCATTCTCTTTTAGTAGGCCAGCCATAACGGTATTTTTGTTATTGGCTTTAACTTTTTGCGCTAATTCCTTTTCCATGTTTGATTTAACGTCAGCTTTTAATGTCTCTACATTACCATCTTCAACGCCAAATTCCTTGGCAAAGGCCTCATCAATTTCTGGAGTCACGGCACCAGACACCTTAGTCACAGACAAATCAAACTGAGCTGTTTTCCCGGCCACTTCTTTACCTTGGTAGTCATCAGGAAAAGTTACGTCAACTATTTTTTCTTCACCTGTTTTCATGCCTTTTAAGCCATTTTCAAATTCTTTCAGCATTTTTCCTTCGCCGATCACAACTGTCATGTCCTTACCAGTACCACCTGAAAACTCTTTGCCATCAAGTTTGCCGATAAAGTCACAAATGACTTGATCGCCTTTTTTACTTTTACGCTTGCATTCTTTCCAAGTTTGTTTTTGCGCTTTTAACTTATCCAACATGCCTTCTAAGTCTTTGTCTTCGATGCTGCACGTTTGATTAACGACTTTAATTTTCTTCAATTCGATTTTATCTATTTCAGGATAAACTTCGAATGTTGCGCTGTAAGCCATGCCGTCTTTCTCATCCGCATCTGCCGCTTCAACCTTAGGCATTCCCGCAGCACGAATTTTCTCTTGCGTTAATGCTTCTTGATAAGTCGATTCAATCACATCGCCAAGCACTTCCTGCTTAATAGATGCTCCGTACATTTTTTTAACCGTGCTTATAGGCACTTTTCCAGGTCTAAAGCCATCAATCTTAACCGTTTTAGCAATGCTCTTGATTTTAGCATCAACTGCCTGTGTAATTTTTTCAGACGGAATTTGAACCGTCATTTTACGCTCAAGGCCTTCTAATGTTTCGACGGATACTTTCATAGGGTTAACTCGATAAATTAAATAAATAAGAAAAATAATGGTGCGAAAGGAGAGACTCGAACTCTCACATCAAAGATACTAGAACCTAAATCTAGCGCGTCTACCAATTCCGCCACTCTCGCAATGTGATGATAATAAATGAATACCTCGTTATATTCATTATAAACGTTACCGAAAAAGGTAACTAACCGATTTAATCGGTTTAAAAATGGGGTGAGTGATGGGTCTCGAACCCACGACAACAAGAATCACAATCTTGCACTCTACCAACTGAGCTACACC
>CAZORZ010000080.1:0-5876 GCA_964582255.1 uncultured Gammaproteobacteria bacterium
CTATCAATGTAAATGACTCGGTCACAAAATCTAAATTTGATAATCTATATGGCTGTCGTGAATCTTTAGTTGATGGTATTAAACGTGCCACTGACGTTATGATTGCTGGTAAAAAAGCCATTGTGCTTGGTTATGGTGATGTCGGCAAAGGCTGCGCGCAATCACTTAAAGGCTTAGGCGCTACTGTTTCTATTACTGAAATTGACCCAATTTGTGCATTACAAGCCGCGATGGAAGGTTTTCAAGTCGTTGATATGAATGATGCTTGTAAATATGGTGACATCTTCGTTACAACAACGGGTAACTTTAAAGTCATCAATCATGATCATATGGAGAACATGAAGAATGAAGCCATCGTTTGTAATATTGGTCACTTTGACAATGAAATTGATGTTGCTTCCTTAAAGCAATACGAATGGGATAACATCAAACCTCAAGTCGATCATATTATTTTTCCTGATGGTAAGCGAATTACCTTATTAGCCGAAGGACGCTTAGTGAATTTAGGCTGCGCCACAGGTCACCCTAGCTTTGTCATGTCAAATTCATTTGCCAACCAAACATTGGCGCAAATCGAACTATGGACTAAGCAAGGTGAATATAAAAATGATGTTTATATCTTACCTAAGATTTTAGATGAAGAAGTAGCTCGTTTACACCTAGATAAAATCGGTGCAAAACTAACCCGTTTAAGTGACACTCAAGCTGATTATATTAGCGTCTCTGCAGATGGCCCGTATAAAGCTGAACATTACCGCTACTAATAGGGCTTAACTATGTCTCATAATAAGCTCCGTTTGAGCTATGAATTTTTCCCCCCTAAAACGGACAAGGGTGTGGAAAATCTTAAAGGTACACGTACTGTACTAGCCAATTATGCGCCCGAATTTTATTCAGTAACTTTTGGTGCGGGTGGATCAACGCAAGAAAATACCATGACGGCGGTCAGTGATATTCAGTTAAATTCGGATATCTCTGCCGCCCCTCATATTTCATGTATCGGCTCAAGCAAGAAATCCATCTTAGATTTATTACATAAATATAAAGAGCTTGGCATTAATCGTTTGGTAGCGCTTCGTGGCGATATGCCTGAAGGTATGAGCTCTCCTGGTGAATTTCACTATGCTGCTGACCTAGTTTCTTTTATTCGACAAGAAACAGGGAGTCACTTTAAAATTGCGGTAGCAGCATATCCCGAAATGCATCCTGATGCCGATAATTATTTAACTGACTTTAATCACTTTAAAGCAAAAATGGATGCTGGTGCTGATTTTGCTATAACGCAATATTTTTTTAATGGAGATGCCTTTTTGCGTTTTAGAGATTTATGCGCGAAAAATAATATTCAGCAACCTATTATCCCCGGCATCATGCCCATCGCTAATTTTACTAACCTTTGTCGTTTTTCAGATGCCTGTGGTGCTGAGATTCCTCGTTGGGTTCGAAAATCAATGAATGCTTATGATGCTGGAAGCGAAGCCCAAAACTCTTTAGGGCATGAAATTGTTTTACAGCTTATTAATAGACTTGCCGATGAAGGCGCGGATGGATTGCATTTTTATTCGATGAATAAACATAACTTAGTGACTCAATTAATTAATGATGCACAGCTAATTTAAAGGAAACCTTAATGCGGATTCCTCGTCTTTTTACCAATCAACCCCTTAATCATGGCTTATCCGTCGATTTGGCAGCTAAACAGAGCCATTATCTTACGCATGTTTTAAGGGCTAAGCCTTCTCAATCCATCATTTTATTCAACGGGCTTAGTCAGCATGACTATCTTGCTGATATTATTAAGATCGGGAAGACCGTTGAATTAAAGATTGTTGATAACGTTGTAACCACCAATGAATCTGCGCTTAATATTTCCATCATTCAAGCTTTAAGCAAGAATGATCACATGGATATTATGATTCAAAAATGCACTGAACTTGGCGTTAATAGCATTAATATTTTTAATAGTGATCGCTCGCAAATCCCTGTTAAAGCCAACAAACTGGACAAAAAGTTAGATCATTGGAATCGAGTGGCTCAAAGTGCCTGCGAACAGTGTGGGCGCAGCATCATCCCTTCAATTAATTTTTTTACTGATATCTATTTAGCCGCTACTAATTCAACTATGTCTAATTCTGCAACAGCAATCAACATAATGCTGGATTTTGATGGCTCTAATATTAAACAACACGTCGAGGAAAAATCAATTAAATCCGTTAATATATTACTGGGTGCTGAAGGCGGCTTATCACTAGATGAAATAAAGTTTGCTGAATCTATGGGTTTTAGCAAGGTTCGTCTTGGGCCCAGAGTGTTACGAACAGAAACTGCAGCGATAGCCGCAAAAGCCCTTATGCAAATGCTGATAGGTGATTTAGATAATTATTGATTAAGCTAAGGATTTAAATAGCTCATCTAAATTCGGAATAAAAATTCGATCGCCGTCATGAGTTAGCTGATTTAGGACATATTCTTTTTGATTTAAAGTGATCTCTTCATCCACTAAGCTATCCACATCAGCCAGAAATGATCTGGGTATATCGCTTAGTTTAACACCAAGATATGGCTTCTGTTTATCCCCATCAGGATGATATAAAATAGCAATTCGATCACGGATACTATTGTCTTGCTCGTCTAATTTACATAAGCGCTCGAAGGACAATATTGGCACTGTGACTCCACGCCAATCAATTTCGCCTAAAATATCATATTCACTACTGATAGAGCTTGATTCAACATAGGCGATCACTTCTGCCACAGCTACGTTTGGCAGCAATAACCAGTCTTGAGCTAGAGGTAGCAACATACAGCGAATATTTTCTACCTTACTCATTAAACAGCCTCAAGTAATTCATTAATATTCCCTAATAACTCAGCTTCTTGGTAAGGCTTACCCATATAACGCTCGACACCAATTTCACTGGCATGATTCCTATGTTTATCACCAGTACGAGAGGTCACCATAATAATCGGGATTTTATTCAGCACATCATCATTTTTCATGTGCGTTGCCAATTCAAAGCCATCCATTCTTGGCATTTCTATATCAAGCAACATCACATCAGGCATAACATCACCCAACTGTGATAAAGCATCAACACCATCTTTAGCTGTCACCACTTCAAAATTATTGCGACCTAATAATTTTTGTGCCACTCGCCTCATGGTAATCGAGTCGTCAACAACCATAATCGTTGGCGACTCATTGATCTTATGCTGCTTATTCTCGTTTTCAGATAATGAATCAATGGCTATTTGTGTATTGATGCCATGCTTAATCAATCCCGAAATATCCAGAATAAATACAATGCGGCCATCACCCAAAATACTTGCCCCAGACAAGGCCTTAACCTGGCTTAATTGCTTACCCAAAGATTTAACCACAATTTCACGGTTTCCGATGATTCTATCGACGTGAATTGCCATCCGCATCTCACCCGATCTGGCTAAGATGATGGGCTGTTTTTCTGTTTCATTAACAAATTTAAACTGTTTACTAATTTCTAATAAGGGTGCCAAGTAATACAACTCATAATCATGGTCTGCATACTCTATCGAGGGCTTTTCTTGCTCATAAAGCTCTGCTAACTGCTTATTATCTACTCTTGAAATACCTTCAACATTAATCAAAGGTATGGCATAACTTTCTTCCCCAATTTCTATTAAAATCGCTTGATTAACTGAAAGCGTAAATGGCAATTTTGCCGTAAACGTGGTGCCCTCACCTGCCTTAGTGCTGATATTTAACACACCACCTAATTGCTTTATTTCAGTATCTACGACATCCATGCCGATACCACGACCTGAAATTTGAGTCACCTTATCTTCGGTACTAAATCCTGGTTCTAAAATAAGCTGTATTAAATCTTGCTCTTGCACCTTAGACAGGTCATCTATAATGCCGAGCTGCAATGCTCTACGGCGAATCTTTTCTATATCCAGCCCAATACCATCATCAGAAAGCATAATGACGATATCGCTACCTTCACGCTTTATTTCGATGGAAATAATGCCCGTTTCTTGTTTACCTTTATTGACTCGCTCAATAGGCGTTTCAATGCCATGTGCAATCGCATTTCGCAGTAAATGCTCTAATGGTGATAACATGCGGTCGAGCACTTTATTGTCTATTTCATGCTCTTCACCAATCAATACTAATTCGACTTTTTTAGCTAAGTCACTACTGGCTTGACGCACAATTCGGCGTAACCGAGAGATCAACCCTGAGAATTTGACCATTCGGCTACGAATCAAGCCATCTTGTAAATCACTATTAATACGTGATTGCTGAAGTAGCAATGTTTCAGAACCCTTTAATTGTTCTGTCATCAATAATTTTAAACTGCTTAAATCTTCCACTGATTCTGATAGCGATTTTGAGAGCTCTTGCATTTTGGTGTATCGATCCATTTCTAATGGATCGTAGTTTTCATCACCGGTTGCATTATCTTTATGGCTGTAGCGAATTTGAGCATCTGTTTCAGCTTCTAACTCACGCAATTGGTGCTTTAAGCGTGCAATGGTTTGGTCTAATTCGCCTAAATTAATGTTTACCGATGAGACCTGTTGCTGCATCCGTGAGCGATAGATACTGACCTCACCAGCCGAATTTACTAAGTTATCTAAAAGATCTGAACGAACGCGTATAACTTCTTTCGATTTATTTGACTCATCCGAGATAAAATCATCGATGGCGGTTTCTTCAGCTTCTTGTGGCGCATTGAATTCTGTTTTTTTAAGCTCTGTCGTATTAGCTATGCCGCCTTGTCTAATACTGACAATCGTTTCAAATGCCTGCGAATAGTCTGGCAACACTTGGTTTTTACCCGCACATTCAACCATATTGGCCAACAGATCAAAACAATCATTAAGCACATTCATCAGCTCTATATTGACATCCACATAATTGTCGAGTACATCAATGAATAAAGATTCCATTTCATGGCTTAAGTCACCAATTGGTTTAAAATTCGCCATCCGAGCGCCACCCTTTAAAGTGTGCAAATAGCGCTGAATTTCCATAATGGTATTTATTGAGTCCGTTTCTTGTTTCTCAATAATTTGAGTTTTCCACTTAAATAGCGCGTTATCGCTATCATTCAGGATATCGTTAGCCTCTTCTAAAAATATTTCAATTAATTCAGTATCTGACTCGTCAATCGTATTTTTAACCCTATCAACATTTTGGTGGACTTCCTCAGCTTTTTTTTGTGTAAAACCATTGTTGCTGTCTGATGTTTCATCTTGAAACTTTAAGTTTATAAACTCTTGATGCAGCTCAATCGAATAAGTGGGAGCTTCCACAGCCCCTTCCAACTCACTCATCATCAAAGAAAGCTGAGTTGCACCTTGAATATAAAGCTGATGCGCCTCATGATCAAAAACCACTTCTTGAGTTTCAATAGAGGCTTTTAACGGTTTTTCCATTGCACTAGAAAATTCGCCTATAGTGGTAATTTTCGCTGTTTTTGATGCACCATTAACGGTATGCAGAGATCGGTAAAGTAAGGTGGGGTCAAAACTTTTATCAAGCACCATCTCATCTAAAAACGTATGAATTTGATCAATATGTGCCTGTACTTCCTGTTGATAGATTGCAAATAATTCACTATCTATTAAATAGTCTTGCTGGTCTTGTTCTAGCTTAGTCGGCTCAACACTAGACGGACCATCCCATTCCTGCACATTGACAGGCTCTTGAGCTAAACTAGTTTCTACGAAAGGGTCGGGGGGGCCCTCCCCATTTACGCCTTGTTCATCTGACAATATGTCAAACGAGTGCTCATCGATTGTCTCAAAAGTGATCTCTAAGTCTCTTTCATTATTGATGATCTCTTGCTCTTGCTCTTGCTCTTGCTCTGGCTCTTGATCTTGCTCTG
>CAZORZ010000081.1:0-3130 GCA_964582255.1 uncultured Gammaproteobacteria bacterium
CTTAGCGGTGTCTTCTGGCTCGGCATGTACATCAGCCAGTTTAGAGCCTTCCTACGTTTTACGTGCTCTTGGACGAAATGACGAGTTAGCACATAGCTCAATTCGTTTTACCATAGGTCGTTATACATCAATTGAAGAAATTGATTACACCATTGCCTTGGTGCAAAAGGCAGTTACAAAATTACGCGCATTGTCTCCATTATGGGACATGTATAAAGATGGAATCGATTTAGCATCGGTTGAATGGGTCGCACATTAATTTAATATTTAAGAGGTATTTATCATGGCTTATAGTGAAAAAGTTTTAGACCATTACGAAAATCCACGTAACGTGGGTCAAATCGAAGAAGATGATTCAGTTGGAACAGGCATGGTTGGTGCTCCAGCATGTGGTGACGTAATGAAGTTACAAATCAAAGTGGGAGAAGGCGGTATTATCGAAGATGCTAAATTTAAAACTTATGGTTGTGGTTCGGCTATCGCCTCAAGTTCATTAGTAACAGAATGGATGAAAGGTAAAACAATTGATGAAGCAGCAGAAATTAAAAATACCCATATTGCTGAAGAACTAGCGTTACCACCGGTAAAAATTCATTGCTCTGTATTAGCTGAAGATGCAATTGCCGCAGCTATCGCTGATTACAAAAGTAAAAATGCATAATTGATTTTATGTTGCCAATAAAAAAACCTGCTATTGCAGGTTTTTTTTTGCCTTAATAAAAAATTTAAACGCTATGTCAGAATACCTATATCCAAATTGGGCTTTATGGATTGCTAAGGATGAAGATGGGCAATGCTGGATCTACGAAGATGAGCCTCATCAATTTCATAAAGGCTGGTATGAAAATGAAGTCGGTCAATATGAACGAGTGGAGTGCCCATTCCAATTTAAAAAAATAGATTGGGCTGATTCATTAATTTTAATTGATGGGCTTAATAATGGACGACCTTAATTAATTCTTAGTTGGAGTGTTAAATTAAGTTAAACTAATAAAGTAATTAGGTATCTATTATGACTATAAAATAAGAATTTTACTGTGCAAACATTTTTCACTACTAAATCAATCATACTCTTTATTTCAATAATATTGTTAGCTTTGCTTGCAGTGCAGGCATCTACATTGTTTTGGCGAAACGTAGACTCAGAGACGAGCTATCAAGCAATGCCACTTGTGATGGATCAAGAGTCACAAAAATCGGGATTAATAACTAAATCTCAAATGGTATCAGTGATTATAAAACAGCAACCTTTTGGGGCTGTTCCTGTGATATCAACGAAACAAAAAATAACACCAACCGCTATAAAAGCACCAGAAACAAAATTGAATTATAAATTACGTGGTATTTATTACTCTGAGGATGACGCTAGCTCATCAGCAATTATCGAAATTGGAGGTCGCATTACTGAGTCCTATCAAATACATGATGAAGTAGAAAAGGGGATCTCAATTCATGGGATAGAGTTAAAACACATTGTGCTAAATCGTTATGGTAAGTTTGAAATACTGTCTTTAGAAGAGTATAAATTCATAAAAAATAATAAACCGATAGGCGTGCAAAAAAGTGTGATTTCAAATGCTGCAAATAACCGATTATTGCAGGGTTATAAGAAACGGTTTTTAAATAACCCGATGGCGTTAGCACGTAAGTTTCAAGCCATACCCGTCACTAAAAATGGCAAAAATATTGGTTTTAGGCTAAAATCAACACGTGGTGAAACCTTATTGAAAAAGTTGAATGTACCTGAATCAGCGGTGTTTACATCGATCAATGGCGTGAGTTTAGATAAGCCTTTTCAAGCGTTAGGTGCGTTACAATCATTGCAAACTGCAACAGAAATAAATGTGACTTATCTATTTAATGGCGTAGAGCAGTCTCGTGACTTTGAATTGTAAAAACTAATAGTATAATTATGCGAATATTAAAAATTGTTTTAACCATGCTGCTGCTTAATGTGTCATCTATGGCTCATGCAGAAGGGACTTTAAATTACAGTAATGTTGATATCAGAGATGTCATACGAAATGTGTCTCAAATTACAGGTAAAAACTTTATTGTAGACCCAAGGGTAAAAGGCAAAGTGACTGTTGTCTCCAAGAAAAGCCTCAATGATGATGAGGTTTACAATACATTTTTATCTATTCTACAAGTTCATGGTTTTTCTACCATTCCGTCAAAAGGGGCCATTAAAATTGTTCCTGACGCCACAGCAAAACAACAGGCGGCACCTTTTGGTTCTTCTAAATTAGGCGACCAGTTAATCACACGAGTGATATCCATAGACAATGTCAATGCGGCACAGTTAGTCCCTATTTTACGTCCACTTATTGCACAACAAGGTCATTTAGCGGCATACGCCCCAACCAATGTATTAATTATTTCGGATCGTTCAGACAATATTAAGCGTATTGATAAAATTATTACGCGGATTGATAAGGTGAATGATATTGATATAGAGCTTATCAAGTTAGATCATGCCTTTGCTGGCGATGTTGTGCGTCTGTTAAATACTTTAAATATTGCGTCAGATAAAAAAGGAACACCAAAAGGTGTGAGACTGGGGGCTGATGAACGTACCAATAGCATTATTTTAACCGGTGAAAAACAAGGGCGACTAAAATATCGTGCAGTGATTGCTCAATTAGACAGCCCAGGTTCATCAATCGGCGATGTACATGTGGTGCATTTAAAATATGCCGAAGCCACTAATGTGGCTAAAATTTTAGGGAAAGTAGGGCAAGAGCTAATAAAGGCGGCAAATGGAGCTAAAGGAAAAGGTAATAGCCAAAATAGTGCGATTAATATTCAAGCAGATGAAGACTCTAATGCTTTAGTGATAACAGCACCTGCTAGAGTTTTTTTGTCTTTGCGAAAAGTTATTAATGAATTAGATGTTGCACGTTCGCAGGTGCATATTGAAGCCATTATCGCAGAAATTTCATTGGATACGTCTAACGAGTTAGGCGTGCAATGGCTCATTGATGGAAGTGGCAAAGACAACCCTATTTTGGCGACCAATTTTGCAGGTTCTGGCTCTAGTGTTGCCAGTATTGCCTCGGGTGCCTTAGGCGATGGCTTAACGCTTGGTTTAGGGCGATTTAATGAAAGTGGGTCAAATATTGTTGCTTTA
>CAZORZ010000081.1:3153-5796 GCA_964582255.1 uncultured Gammaproteobacteria bacterium
GTGATGCCGAATCTAATTTGTTGTCAACGCCATCAATAGTCACTTTAGATAATCATGAAGCAGAAATAGTCGTTGGCCAAAATGTCCCATTTGTTACCGGTGAGTTTTCTAGTACGGGTAATGGAACAGCGATTACAAACCCATTTCGCACCATAGAGCGACAAGATATTGGCATTAGTTTAAAGGTTAAACCGCAAATTAATGATGGCAATACGATCACCATGAAAATTGAGCAAGAAGTATCTAATATCAGCGGTAGCAGTACGGGGGCAGTTGATTTAGTCACTAATAAACGCTCGTTAAAAACCGTGGTTCAATTGCAAAGTGGTGAAATATTGATATTAGGCGGCTTAATTGACGAAACCCTTGTCGAGACCGAGCAAAAAGTCCCTGGTTTAGGTGATATCCCCATTATAGGTGCTTTATTTCGCTCAAGCAGTACCCAAAAAGTGAAACGAAATTTAGTGGTGTTTTTAAAGGCAACGATTATTAGTAATGCTCAACAGGCCAAAGAGTTGAGTTATGAGAGATATAATATCATGCGTGATGGACAGCTAAACTCGTTTAAAAATAGTGATTTACAGCCTATTTTAGAAGATTTACTGATTAACGATCCTATGCCAGTTCAATAATGAATTCTACCGAACTGCCTTATAGCTTCTCACGTCAACATGGCATTGTCGCCTTTATGGATGGTGAGCAATCTTTCATTGGGATACTCAGAGATACGTCAGTTAAGTCACTGAATGAGGCCGTTAGGGTATTAGGCTTAGGCCTTGATATGACGCTTTTAACCAAGCAAGAGTTTGATCGAGTCCTCGCTAAAAACCATGAAAATAGAGCGATGGATAATTTCACCGATGTAGAAAAAATAGGTGAAGATTTTGACCTTGATACCGTGGCTAAAGAATTAGCCGAGCCAGAAGACCTACTAGAGAGCGACGATGACGCGCCGATTATTCGTTTAATTAATGCGTTAATTACCGAATCAATCAAAAAAAATGCGTCGGATATTCACATCGAGCCATTTGAAACACGTTTGTCCGTGCGCTTTAGAGTTGATGGCATATTACAAGAAATATTAGAACCGCCACGTCAAATTGCCAGCTTATTAGTGTCACGTATTAAAGTTATGGCAAAACTAGATATCGCAGAAAAGCGTTTGCCTCAAGATGGACGTATCTCAATTAAAATTGCAGGCCGTCCTATCGACATTCGGGTGTCAACACTGCCTTCGGGTCATGGTGAACGAGTTGTATTAAGAATTTTAGACAAGCAAGCCGGCCGTTTGGACCTTAACCATTTAGGCATGTCTGACAGCACCCGAAAAAGTTTATCGAAACTGATTGAAAAGCCGCACGGCATTATTTTAGTGACTGGGCCAACAGGCTCAGGAAAGACCACCAGTTTATATGCTATGTTATCGCAGCTTAACGACTCGCAGCGCAATATCTTAACCGTAGAAGACCCGATTGAATATGACTTAGATGGCATTGGTCAGACTCCTGTTAACACCAAAGTTGATATGACCTTTGCTAAAGGCCTAAGGGCTATTTTACGCCAAGACCCTGATGTTGTGATGGTTGGAGAGATTCGAGATGCAGAAACCGCTCAAATTGCGGTGCAAGCGAGTTTAACCGGGCACTTAGTGCTATCAACATTACATACTAACTCTGCCACAGGTGCTATTACGCGCTTGATTGACATGGGTATCGAGCCTTTTTTATTATCCTCTTCTTTGTTAGGTGTGTTATCTCAGCGTTTAGTGCGTCAATTATGCCCAAGTTGTAAAAAGCCTCATGAGGTATCAGCGGCCGATATAAATCTTTATGGCTTAGATGACTCAAAATCATTGCATCAATCAGCAGGCTGCGAAGCGTGTTTGCACATGGGGTTTAAAGGTCGTCAGGGCATTTATGAGTTATTAACTGTAAATGATGAATTATCTCGCATGATTCATGATGGCACGAGTCAGCAAGATATGGAGAACTACGCATATCGTCAAACAAGCAGCATTCGTGCCGATGGTTTAAACAAGGTTTATCAGGGTCTTACAACCTTAAATGAAGTAATACGCGTCACAAAAGAAAACTAAGAGATGCCTGTTTTTGAATACAAAGCGTTAGATGAAAATGGCAAAAATAAAAAAGGTATATTAGAAGCAGATACCGCTAAACAGGTTCGACAACAATTACGCAGCAGTCATTTATCGCCACTATCAGTAGAACAAATCAAAGGTGTAGATAATAAAAAGTCTGTCTTTAATCGTGCGAGTTTAAATGTGACTACCATTGCATTAATCACGCGCCAAATTGCCACCTTAATCGCCGCAGGTCAACCCGTTGAATCAACGCTACATGCCGTTGCCAAGCAATCAAATAAAAGTACAGTCAAAAAAGTGCTGTTAGCTGTTCGTTCCAAAGTATTGGAAGGCTATTCAATGTCAGATGCGATGAATGAATACCCCAAGGTATTTAATAAAATGTACTGTGCGACAGTACATGCAGGCGAGCAATCAGGCATATTAGATGTGGTCATGCTACGTTTAGCAGACTACATGGAATCAAAACAAGAGTTGTTACAAAAAACTAAGTTGGCGCTTATTTACCCCGTTTTATTAACCGTAGTTTCTATTGTTTTAGT
>CAZORZ010000082.1:0-5789 GCA_964582255.1 uncultured Gammaproteobacteria bacterium
CGTTTGATAAAAGCATTGGTTAGCCCTATCTCAGGCAACATAAACAGCACTTGCAAATCTTTATCTAAGACTTGCTGCATCACATCAAAATAGACTTCGGTTTTACCACTACCTGTAATACCGTCAATAACATGTACGACAAACTGCGCGTGTGCTTTTATCTCATCGGCTACACGTTGTTGTTCTTCGGTTAACTGAAATGCGGCTTGTTTGACCACCTTTCGGTCAAACTGCTCTATTTGAATTTGTGCCACCAAGCCTTTTGTCATTAATGACTTAACAACAGGCCGCCAGTGCTTTAGTTGATGATTAATATGTGCGGCAGTTAAACCGTTAGGGCTTATTGATAAGGCCTGAACTACAAGATGCTGCTTAGGTGCTATTTTTTCTAGATTAAATTTTGCTAGCTCAATATTATTGTTCAACACCCAGCAATCTTGTGTTGTCGCTTTGGCTTCCGCGCCTTTTTTTAAGTAGGCAGGCATGGCTAAAAAAATAACTTCACCCAATGGCTGAATATAATAGTCCGCCACCCAACGTAAAAAGCCAATATGCTGTTGAGTCAATATGGGTATGTCATCTAATTGTTGGATCACTTTTTTATACTGAGTACTGTCAACAGTATCGGTCGCGTGGTCACCAATAATAAGCGCTATTTTTTCTTTAGTGCCAAATGGCACTCTCACCCTGATGCCAACCCTTATCGCTCCGACATTAATATAATCAAAACACGTGTAAATAGGCAGAGGCAAAACGGTATTAATGAGATTGTTGGACGAGGGGAGCATCAGCCTAAAATAACATTTTTTAAGCTGATTTTCTGATTTTTAATCATTAAAATCAGCCTATTTAGTTAATGTAAAACACAACATAAACGCGCTTAACCATCCTCACCGCAGTTGAGTGCAGTCGGTAATTGTTATAAAAAACAGCCCTGTAGCTCAATATACCTTGCTGCGTTTCTTATCTTATTTGGTAATGGCGTCATTGAACGCGTTCTTAACTTTGCCGCTCCCAAGCTCTCTGCTACGGCATTGCGCCCAAAGAACGAGGATTTACGATCCATATCCCTATGTCGATATCATTGTGTTAGTTTTTCGTTTAATGGGGTATTTTAAAGTGGTGTTCAACCGCAAAGATGGCGGTATGTTATCTGATCGTTAAGCCATTTCCATCTTCTTTAGTATTCACTATCAACCACTTCACTAAGTCTGCCCAATAACGTGAAATTTGATGTTTTGTCGGCATAATGCCTGCGTGAGGCAACTCAATAGTAATCACAGGAATTCCTTTTTGAATGCCTCCATAATTACCTAAAGAACCGGGATAAGTCCCCATTAAGTTTTTGTAGAGTCTCCCTATACGTTTAGGTGCATTTTTTCGGCTTGGGGCATCAAAATCGACCAATTTATAAGGCGCATGTAATGACACAATGATGTCAGGCTTAAAGGTTTTTATTTCATTATGTAGCCACTGAGACTCTGGCTCACTTAAAGGAAAATCACCCGGAAAACGTCTTGTGTTTTTATAGGTTTTTTCAATCCAATAACGATGTGCTGACATTTCAGTTTCAGCCGAAGGAAAATTTCGATTTAAATCGACGCCATTAGCATTGGTTCGTGAATGTTTTTTTTGCAAAGCGCCATCTGGATTCATTAACGGTGTGATGCGCCAATGAAAAAGCCCTGAATGATGTTTTTGTAAAATAGCTAACCATTTAAACACCACACTAATAGAGGTGAGTTCATCACCATGAGTACCACCGATTAACAGCACCCTCGCCTGGCTTAATTTGTTACCTAAGGGTGGAAATTCTTTAATTAAAATGGGCTGATGATTAACAGAGCTATAAGGCAACGCCTCAAAACTAAAATCAAGGCATTCTTGCTCTTTAACGCTTGAGAGTTTTTCCCCTATTGCCTGACATGCGCTTGCTACGCGCTCTGTGTTTATATCAGCCTTGTCTACATCAATAATTTCAGCGTAAGCACCATTACTGATAGATAACAAAAATAATACAACAGCAATAAATATAGTTGCTCGCATTTTGTAAAAACTCTTCAGACTAATTTTTACGGACAACACCTGTATCAATGGCCGCTTGCATCACCGCTTTAGGCACTGTCTCCATCAGTCTAGGGTCAAATGGTTTTGGAATAATATAATCTTTACCAAAACTTAAGGCATCAAGTTCATAGGCTTCTAACACGGATTCTGGCACAGGCTCTTTGGTTAAGTCTCTTAATGCATTCACCGCAGCAATCATCATTTCCCGATTAACCGTCGTTGCCCTTGCATCTAAAGCACCTCTAAAAATATACGGAAAACCTAACACGTTATTCACCTGATTAGGGTAATCGCTGCGCCCTGTCGCCATTATTAAATCTGAACGTGTTTTAAACGCAAGCTCAGGATGAATTTCTGGGTCGGGATTTGATAACGCAAAAACAATAGGATGGTCTGCCATCGAATCAATCATTTTGCTGGTTAAGATATCGGGGCCTGACACGCCAATAACGATATCTGCTGACACCATGGCATCTTCTAATGTTCGTTTACTGGTTTCACGAGCAAAGGCTCGCTTGTATTTATTTAAATTAGTACGTTCAGTATGAATAACACCGGTGCGATCGACCATTGTGATGTTATCCAGCTCTGCCCCTAAATCAGTTAGCAGTTCTGCTGATGCTATGCCAGCAGCCCCCGCACCAATGATGACAATACGCGCTGTTTCTAATGTTTTATCTTGAATTTCTAAGGCATTAAGCAATCCTGCCGAAATAATAACCGCAGTACCATGCTGGTCATCATGAAAGACAGGAATATCTAATGCTTCGGTTAGAGCATGTTCTATTTCAAAACATTTCGGCGCAGTAATATCTTCTAAATTGATGCCACCAAAACCACTAGCAATACGTTTGACGGTATCAATAAAATCTTTTGGGTCATCTGCATCAACTTCGATGTCAAATACGTCAATATCAGCAAAAGCCTTAAACAACACGGCCTTGCCTTCCATCACTGGTTTACCTGCCAAAGCACCCACATTACCTAAGCCCAATACTGCACTACCATCAGTAATAACCGCTACTAAATTTCCTTTCGCCGTATATTTATAAGCAGAATCTGGGTTAGCGGCGATACGACGAACTGGTTCAGCGACACCAGGCGTATAAGCCAAAGACAAATCATATTGTGTTTTTGTTGGCTTAGTGATCTGGATGGCAATTTTTCCGGGCTTTGGGTTTTCGTGATAAGCCAACGCTTCTTTTTTTAAATTTTTAATCATTTTTTATTTTAGTTTTTATGAGCCTTACTAATGATTTATAGCACCATAAAGCTTGATTGCCTAACTTTATTCTAGACAAAAAAAAGGATGCCTGAGCATCCTCTCTTATAACGATAACAATCGTTTTATTTTCCGTAGCGCTGACGAAACTTATCAACTTGCTTAGCTGATTGAAGAACGTGCTGTTTACCCGTATAAAAAGGATGTGATGCACTAGAAATTTCTAATTTAATCACTGGGTATTCGTTACCGTCTTCCCATTTAGCCGTCTCTTTAGAAGACATTGTTGAACGCGTTAAAATCGCGAAATCAGTTGATGTGTCTTGAAAAATCACATCTTTATAGGTTGGGTGAATGCCTTCTTTCATGGCTAAACTCTTAATTAATTTAAACGGGCGCGAATTCTCTACTTTTTTAGCCTATAAATCAAGCTGTTTAGCGAATTTTAATTAATGACACAAGACCTTCAAAAAGAGTATAAAAAATACATCTGAACGCTAAAATATTTCTTACCCTCACAAAGTGGAAAGACACACATTTATTAGTTTTTTAAAATCACTATATTCTAATAAACTAATATTTAATTAAGAGCCGAAGTTAAAGTAGTTTTACAGCTTATCCTCTACAAGCCAATAAAAATATAGACCCCGTTAGTTATCCACAAAATCTGTGGATAACTCTGTGGATAAACTATGGCAGAAGTCATGAAAGGCGCAACAATAAACACATTTTGTTAAACTGGTTACATTTCATACAACCAAAACAATCCCTTATAAAACAATAACTTAATCATTAATTGAAATTAACTTACAAAAACATTGATAAGCTATTGACATCATAATTTCACCAAAATGATGCGGTGCATAACTTTGCTGACTTTATAATAATAAATCTGTATTTTTTTTAATTTCTATGTTTAGAAACAACTCTTGCAGATTATTATGGAACTGAAACCCAAGCTCCGTAGGCTGTATGTGAAATTGATTTACCTGCAATAATCCCTTGTCTACCGCCTTTTGTATTACCTCTAAAATTATATCGCCTTTTAAGCCAGTTGTGCGGCCAAACAAAGACAATGGGAAACCATTGTTTAAACGCAAAGCATTCAGCATAAATTCAAAAACCAGATCAGCGTCCGTTAAATTCTCTTCCCGACTTAATTTATCAAGCCCTGTTCGCTGCATAAACTGTTCTGGTTGCCTCACTTTTTGACGACGACAAATACGGTCTTCGCCCACTAATGTTATTTTTCCATGTGCGCCTGCTCCAATACCGACATAATCACCAAACTGCCAATAATTCAGATTATGCTGACATTGTTTCTTAGGCTTTGAAAAAGCAGAAATTTCATATTGCTGATAGCCTGCCTGCGTCAGCAACGCCTGACCTTGCTGTTGCATGTCCCACGCAATATCATCAGATGGCAAACCAGTCGGATGCGATGAGTGAAAAAGCGTATTTGGCTCGATAGTTAATTGATAAAAAGATAAATGCTCGACATCAAACTCAATGGCAGTCTTTACGTCATTGATACAAGCTTGCAAATCTTGCTCAGGCAAGGCAAACATAATGTCTAAATTGATATTGTCAAAACCTGCATCGCGCGCGGCTTTAACCGCCAGCTCTATTTTCTGGCTATCGTGAATGCGCCCAAGCAGCTTTAATTGGTGATTATTAAACGATTGAGCACCAATGGATAAGCGATTAATCCCCGCCTCTCTATAAGCTTGATATTTTTTTAGCTGGGCACTACCAGGGTTAGACTCCATGGTGATTTCAATATTTGGCGCAAAATTCAAATAGGCGCGCAACGCACTCATTAATTGTAAAATAGCCGCCCCTGAAAAGAGCGAAGGTGTGCCTCCACCAATAAAAATAGTCTCTACCGTTCTCCCCCAAATTAATGGCAGCTCTTGTTCCATATCTGCTAACAAGGCATCAATATATCGCTGCTCTGGGATATCTGTGAGCTCATGTGAGTTAAAGTCACAATAGGGGCATTTTTTCTCGCACCAAGGTAAATGGATATATAAACCTAGTGATGGATTTTCAGTGATTTCTAACATGAGTTAGTTTTAACTTCTTCGAAGTTGTTATAAAGCCTTCATTTTTTCGATCAAGCAATTCAGTGCCTTGCCGCGATGACTCGTAGCATTTTTAGCCTCTTGACTTAACATGGCACTGGTACAGCCATGTGATGGCAAATAAAAATAAGGGTCATAGCCAAAACCACCAGCACCTTTCGGCTCTAATTGAATCACCCCTTCCCAACTCCCTTCACAAATAATAGGCGATGGATCCTCACCATTCCGCATATACACCAATACAGCTCGATAACGTGCTGTGCGCAACTCTTCAGGCACATTAGCTAATTTTTCTATTAACAAAGCATTGTTTTTTTCATCTGTCGCATCGGGTGCAGAAAAGCGTGCGCTATAAACGCCTGGCGCTCCATTTAAAGCATCTACTTCTATACCCGAATCATCGGCTAAAGCAGGTA
>CAZORZ010000083.1:0-5787 GCA_964582255.1 uncultured Gammaproteobacteria bacterium
GAAGGGACTCGAATTAGTAATCCTCAAGGTGGCTTTGTGTTGTGGATAGAAATGCCAGTTGGAGTAAATGGTATTGAAGTCTTTGAGCAAGCGGTTGAAAAAGGGATAGGCATAACCCCTGGGGTTTTATTTTCGGCGGCCCGAAAATATAAAAACTTTATTAGGATAAATTGTGGCTATCCGTGGAATGATGAGACTGAACAGGCGATTGATGATCTAGCTCACATAGTGAAGCAACTCATGCTTTAGTCATGCTCATGCATGACTAAAATTGTGATGATTTAGTGTTGAATAATCTGACTTAAAAATAATTGCGTACGTTCATTTTGCGGATTATCAAAAAAATCTTTTGGGTTGTTACGTTCAACAATTTCACCCTGATCCATAAAAATAACGCAGTCGGCTACCTTTTTAGCAAAGCCCATTTCATGAGTGACGCAAAGCATGGTCATGCCTTCTTCGGCTAGCTCAACCATAACATCGAGTACTTCTTTAATCATTTCAGGGTCTAATGCTGAGGTTGGCTCATCAAACAGCATAATATTTGGGTTCATACATAAGCTACGAGCAATGGCGACACGTTGTTGCTGACCACCTGATAATTGACCTGGATATTTAAGAGCTTGATCGGGTATTTTAACGCGCTCTAAATATTGCATAGCAACCGCTTCTGCTTCGGCCTTAGGTTTCTTTTGTACCCAAATTTGACCTAAGGTTAGGTTCTCTAAAATTGATAAATGTGGAAAAAGATTAAAGTGTTGAAATACCATACCCACATCTTTTCGAATAGCATCAATGTTTTTAATATCGTCAATCATGGGAATGCCATCAACAACCATAGAGCCTTTTTGGAACTCTTCTAAACGGTTAATGCAGCGGATCAATGTTGACTTACCAGAACCAGATGGGCCGCAAATAACAATGCGTTCACCTTTTTTAACGCGAAGGTTAATGTCTTTTAGTACATGGAAGTTGCCATACCACTTATTTAAATCAGTGATATTGATCATTTCTCTAGCGTCGTCTTGTTTGGCTTGGGTTTCGCTCATGATGAATCTCTTTAATGTTTAATTTCTGTGGTCGGTGTCTAATTTTCGTTCTATGGATGTGGCGATCATCGACATGCTAAAACAGCATATCCAAAATACAAAGGCGACAAAAAAGTAACCTTCTGTGGCATGTCCACCTAACCAATTAGAATTACTGAGTGCGGTTTGAGTGGTGCTGAGCATTTCAAAAATGCCGATGATTAATAAGAAAGTGGTATTTTTGAACAACATAACAAAGGTTGCTAAGATGTTAGGCATAGAAACTTTGATGACTTGAGGCAATATGATGAGTAATGTCTTTTGCCAATAGCCTAAACCTAAAGAGTCAGCAGCTTCGTATTGACCTTGAGGAATAGCATTAAAGCCACCACGAAATACTTCAGCCATATAGCCAGACATAAAAAAGACTAATACGATCCACACACGCACTAATTTATCGACGTTAGTGCCTTCAGGAAAAAACAATGGCAACATAACTGAACCCATAAAGAATAGGGCTAAAACAGGAACGCCACGAAAAAACTCAATAAGAATGATACTGATGCTTCGTGCCAAAGGCATGTCAGATCGACGCCCTAAGGCCCATAAAAAACCCAATGGGAAAGCCAAAATAATACTGGCCGCTGCAAGAAGGATATTTAGCGAGAAGCCACCCCATAAGTCAGTTGTGACTTGGGTAAGGCCGATCCAACTGCCTTCTAATATAAGAATAGCGAAAAAGGGTAAGAGCAAAAATAATGGGATAATCACTTTTTCACGGATATTTTTATTGACCTTATTTGAGGCGATAATAAGAGCAAGTAATAAGATTAAAATAGAATTAACGCGCCAAATCTCTTCTGTGGGATAGCTGCCGTAAAAGAACTGTTGTGACCAAATGTTGATAAATACCCAGCATGCACCATCATCAGTGCAGGCATCTTGGGATGTTCCAGTCCAATTGGCTGAGATGAATAACCAGTCAATTAAGCCGGGCAAGAGACTGGCTAGTAGATACAAAACGGCAATCGTTGACACGCTATTAGCTGTTGATGAAAATAGGTTTTTCTTGATCCAAGCAACAAGGCCTATGGTTTGATCGGGTGCTGGCAAATCGGGTAATGGGGTGAAGTTTTTAGCGTTCATATTATCGTGTCACCAGTGCTACTTTTTTATCGAATAGATTCATAAACAGAGAAATCATCATATTAATGACGAAGTAAACGGCCATGGTCATAAAGACGATTTCTATCGCCTGCCCCGTTTGGTTGAGTGTGGTGCCAACAAACACAGTAAATAAATCAGGATAGCCAATGGCAGTAGCCAAGGTCGAATTTTTGACCAAACTTTGATATTCGCTGTTTAATAATGGGGTAATAACGCGCATAGCTTGAGGCACGACAATCAGCTTCATTATTTTCTTTTCATTCATCCCGACGCTTCTTGCGGCCTCTGTTTGACCATGCGGCACTGCTTGGATACCTGCTCTTACGGCTTCCGCAATAAAGGCACCGGTGTAAATGCTAAGGGCTAAGGCTAAGGCGATAAGCTCAGGAATGATGGTGATGCCACCGGCATAGTTAAACCCTTGCAGTGTTGGGTATTCCCAGTAAAAAGGCAGCCCCATAATCAGCGTCGCGATAGCAGGTAAGATAACAATTAGGGCTATGCCGGCATAAAAAACTGGAAACTGTAGCCCTGTTTGTTCTTGGCGTTTTTTAGCCCAGCGCCTTAAGAAGAAGATGCCAATAATGGCAGCAAAAAGTGTGGCATAAACAAAGCCAGAACCTGATTCGCCCATTAAATTAGGCATGTAAAACCCGCGCACGTTTAAAAAGAAAGCTTCACCAAATGATAGGCTGTTGCTTGCGCTGGGCAGGGTGGATAATACGGCGGAATACCAAAAGAAAATTTGTAACAATAAGGGTATGTTACGAAATGTTTCAATATAAACAAGAGACGATTTTTTGATAAACCAGTTGTTTGAAAAATGAGCAATGCCCATTAAAAAGCCAATAACAGTGGCTAAAAATATACCTATTACAGATACTAAGATCGTGTTTAACAGGCCGACAAGAAAGGTTCTGCCGTATGAATATGTTGCATCATAGGGGATTAATGACATTAAAATATCAAATCCAGCTGTGCTCCATAAAAAGTCAAAGCCGCTTTGGATGCCGCGGGCTTCCATGTTAGTTAGCACGTTAGAAACAATGCTGTAGAAAAAATAACCTAAGCCAAATACGAGAAGAGCTTGGTAGATAATAGCTCGGTTAGCGGGGTTATTATAAAAAGCAGTTTTAGACTGAGTTTTTTCGAGTGACATAATAATTTATCGTTTAAATTATTTCATGAATATGAGTGTTAAAAGCTAGGGAGGAAATCTCCCTAGCTTTTAATGATAAATAAGCGTGTTGCTTATCTCATTGCTGGTGAATAAAGAATACCACCGTCGTTCCACTGTGCGTTTAAGCCGCGAGCGATTTTAAGAGGAGAATCCATGCCAACATTGCGTTCGAAAGATTCAGAGTAGTTACCCACTTGAGTGATCACGTTATAAGCCCAATCAGGAGATAAACCTAACTTCTTACCTAAGTCACCTTCAGTGCCTAATAAACGCTTTTGACCAGGTTTGCCTGATGTTTTAAGCTCGCTAGCATTTGCAGAAGTAACACCTTGGAATTCACCTTCGATAGAAGCATTAACAACCCACTTAACCACGTTAAACCAAGCATCGTCGCCTTGACGGACAACAGGGCCTAATGGCTCTTTAGAGATAACTTCTGGTAATACAACGAAGTCATCAGGGTTTTGTAAGCCAATGCGTAGTGCATAAAGTTGAGATTGATCAGAGATTAAGAAGTCACAACGACCAGACTCTAAACCAGAACGGGTTTGATCAGACGTGTCAAATGTAACCACTTTATAAGACATGTTCTTTTCGCGGAAATAATCAGCAATTGCAAGTTCAGTTGAAGTACCTGCTTGAATACATGCAGCCGCACCATTTAACTCTGTAGCACTTTTAACGCCTAAACTCTTGTTAACCATAAAACCAGCACCATCATAATAAATTGTGCCAGCGAAGTTTAAGCCTAGAGATGTATCGCGCGTGTGAGTCCAAGTCGTGTTACGAGATAAGATATCAATCTCACCCGATTGAAGCGCGGTAAAACGCTCTTTAGCTGTTAAAGGCTTGTATTGTACTTTAGATGCGTCACCTAACACGGCAGCAGCAACGCCGCGACATACGTCAACGTCTAAGCCGCTCCAATTACCTTTAGAGTCTTTTTGGGAAAAACCAGCAAGACCTGTGCTGACACCGCATTTAACTTTGTCTGCGCTTTTTACAGCAGCTAAGGTGCTAGTTGAAGTGGCTGGTGCAGCAGCCATTTTGTCGGCCATAGGCCCCTCTGCTTTATCATTATTGCCGCCACATGCAACGAGAGCCGTTGAAATAGCAGTTAAAATCAGTGCTTTTTTAAATTTAGTATTCATTGATATTCCTTCTGTTTGAGTATTGTTTTTATAATTCATAGTTTTAGAACTATTGCGGTCAATGTACCACTCTTCTGACAGATTGCAATGGGTAAAAAAGAACGAAATACGGCATAGAGACTATCTTCAAACGATGATTGCTATTTCTTAAATACTCAGTAGATTTCGTTATGTGTGATAAGTGATCAGTTAATATTGTTAAGATGAGGGGCTAAACTATTATTTTATAAACCATTTATTATGGGAAATGATTTTTTATTGTGAGTATAGAGATGTTTCTTTAAAGGCCCTGTTACCCTATTTGATGATTTTTCCCTAAGCTTAGATTAAAAAAGTTTATAGACAGAGATATTTAATTCATTTTATGAAGCCATTGTTTTTATTAGAACTTGTTGCTTTAGGTGTTGTCTTCAGCGCTGGTTTGTTTAGTAAGTTTAACAAGAAGTAATGTGAACTCGTTGCGCGCAGCAGGAAATGATAGAGCGTTGATTTTTATAAATGAATAAGTGTGGGCAATTATGGTTTTAAATCAGGCTAAAAATAAACTCTATAAATTGATAGTGCAAGAATTAACGCTGCTGTTAGAAACAGCGCAACAGGCAGCAAATCAAGCTTATGAAACAGCCACTAATGGTCAGACTGTGGCAGAGAATAAATACGATACGTTTGGTTTAGAGGCTTCTTATCTGGCAGCAGGACAAAGTAAAAGAGTGGCGCAATGTGCTAATGATTTGAAAGTGTTCCAGGCATTAGGCATGAGCGTTTTTGATAAAGACGATAAAATTGATCTTTTTGCTTTGGTAACGATAGAGGATGAGCAGAAAACCATTCATCATTATTTTATGAGCCCTGTTTCAGGTGGTGTGAAAATTCAATGTGATGACTTAGGTATTATTCTTATTACCCCTGCCTCCCCATTGGGAAAAGCATTATTTGGGCTATACACTGACGACGAATTTGAGCTTTTAGTAGCTGGGTCTAAACATCAGTATTTAGTACTTAGAGTTGAGTGAGAGTAAAAATTCAAGGTGCGTGGTCGTATAAAGTGAATAACTAATTTGCTATTTGCATGGAGTTTATGCCCTTTGGGAACAAAAAAAAGCCGAGCGACAGGGATGTAGTGAATGGCTTTTTTGCATGGAGCAAAAAAAAGCCCCACTAAAAAGTGAGGCCCAAAATACCCAAGAAGGGTAATAATCACAAAAGGAGGAATGGATCGTTAAAGTGACTCAAAGAATCAACTTAACGATTCACCCTCAAG
>CAZORZ010000084.1:0-2277 GCA_964582255.1 uncultured Gammaproteobacteria bacterium
CACTCGCTCAAGCCGAGCAAGGCAATAAGCTGCAAGAGATTTTAGCCCGACAAACATTACAAGGCGCACGATTACTGATAGATCCTGAATGGGGTGGAATGTATCAATATTCAGACAAGCTCGACTGGACATCGCCTCATTTTGAAAAAATCATGTCTTTTCAAGCTGCTGCCATAAAAACCTATTCACGCATGAGTTTATTGCTTAATGATGACGATTATTTAACGCCAGCACTCGATGTTTATACCTATCTTAGAGATCATTTAGCAAGCCCTGATGGCGGATTTTACACCAGCCAAGATGCCGATTTAGACTTAACAATTGATGGGCATAAATACTTTGATTTAAGCAGTGCAGAGCGCTTCAAATTAGGCATTCCGAGTATTGATAAAAACAGATACGCTCGTGACAATGGGTGGGTTATTGAAGCTTTAAGCCTTTTGTACGCCGCATCTCAGGATAAAGAGATATTGGCAAAGGCCGAACAGACGGCTCATTGGGTCTTAGATAATCGCAGCCTTGACCAAAGCGGTTTAAAAAAAGGCGGTTTTTCACACATTGGTGGAAGTCACGGCGAGCAGAATAAAAAAATATTTTTAGGCGATACCTTGGCTATGGGCAAGGGGTTTTTAGCGCTTTATTCGGTGACAGGTGAGCGTCAATGGCTGAATCATGCGCGAGATGCGGCAACGATGATCTTTAATAATTTTAAAGATGAGAGCGAAGGCGGATATATCTCTGCAGAAATAGTTGAGGGGGCGATAGGAGTGTTTAAAAAGGCGGCTAAAACCACAGAGGAGAATATCCATATGATGCGTTTTTCTAATATGCTATTCCATTACACGGGCGATAAAACTTATAAAGAATATGCTCATCAAGCGTTTAAATTTTTAGGCTCAGATGCGGTGACAGGTTCAAGACGTTTTTTAGGCGAATTACTGCAAGCTGATGAAGAAAACACGAACGATCCTGCTCATATAACCATTGTTGGGCATAAACATGACCCTGCCGCGCTGGCTTTATTTAACGAGGCCATTAAATATCCATTGGCTTATAAAAGAGTAGAGTGGTGGGATCAGCGTGAGGGGGATATGCCGAATCCTGATGTGGCTTATCCTCAATTAGAAAAAGCAGCGGCTTTTGCCTGTGCCAATGGAACGTGTTCATTGCCTGTTTTTGAAAAAGAGAAAATAGCCGAAGCAGTGTCAAGAACGATGCGAACAGACCAGCAGTTACTAGAATTGCTCACGCAATAAGAATGTACTGAAGATATTCGCCATTGCACGAATGTATTCGAGCGTTAAAAACGCTAGAATGCTTATTTAACTTACATTTTCAATTATGGCAGACAACCCCAATAAAGGTTTTAAGCGTATTATCAATGCTTTTGGTTATTCAATGCAGGGCTTTAAAGCGGCTTTTAAACATGAAGAAGCTTTTCGTCAAGAGTTACTATTGGTATTGATACTGCTACCTTTAGCTTTTTATCTCGATGTAACAACCGTCGAGCGAGTGCTTTTGGTATTAACAGCGTTATTTGTATTGGTTGTCGAAATATTAAATTCGGCTATCGAAGCCGTAGTTGATCGTTTTGGCGATGAACATCATGAGCTGTCGGGTAGAGCTAAAGATATGGGCTCAGCAGCCGTTTGGTTGGCTTTAGTGATGTTATTATTGACATGGATAATGATTGCGCTGTAAATCATCATCAATTAACTGCTTGCATTTTGTGGCAAGTTCTTTGCGCGGCATAGTGTGGAAATCGGTTAATTCACGCACTAAATTCACCTTAACATAGGTACGTTTTTGACTGAGCACATAAATAACGTGCTGCCAAAAACTTTGATTCCTCCAACCCATGTTTTCATCTCTGGTTTGATCATTGGTTGAATAAGAAAGAGAAGTGATACTAATAGGTGTGTTGTTGGCATAAGCCGCTTTAAAAAGCCTTGAATGAAATAGTTTTGTAGCAAAACCTGAGCTTGTAGTGCCCTCTGGAAACAGTGCAACATTATCACCTCTTTGTAATGTGGCTTGTATGTCATTTATTGCTTCTTGCGACCCTACGCCTCGTTTCATTAATAGTGTGCCGCTTATAACGGTTAAAAAACCAATGATAGGCCATTGCTTAACCTCTTCTTTAGATAAAAAATGTAGCTCGTAGCTGCCGCCTAACACTAAAATATCTAGCCAACTAATATGGTTGCTGATGAGTAATGTGGGGCTTTTTAAAGGTGTTACCACAGATGAAATTCGACACCCAGTAAAATAACCAGT
>CAZORZ010000084.1:2292-5786 GCA_964582255.1 uncultured Gammaproteobacteria bacterium
ATGAAAATAGAGATGCTCATCGCCCATGCGGATCAGCGCGCGCGAATAGGCCTTGTGAGCAAAATAAAAGCTAAAATAGCGCCTGTTAGCACATGAGCGCACAGCAACGATAAGCGAAATAGTATTCTGAAAATTGTAAGCATTCGGGTATTATACGATAAGGAATCTATGGCAGAGTTTATAACTTTTAGCCAAGTAAAATTTCATTCAACTAGGCCTAGCATTGCAATGGTATCAGTATACCGTAAAATGCTTTAATGACGTTGAGTGAGATTTTACAACGCCCCGTAGGGCGTGCTATTAAACAGCCCTCTCCGTTGTTCCAACTATGACTTATGACTCGTCCCTAGCTGCAAGTTGCGCCTAGGGTGGGACAGCTTAATAACTCGTAAAATTTATAAACTCTGCCATAGGCTACTTAATTGATTAATTATCCTGAAATCGACCCTGTTTTTATTTCATTAGGGCCAGTTACCTTACACTGGTACGGCATAATGTACTTGTTGGCCTTTGCTTCTGCATGGTGGCTTGGGCGTTATCGTGCGCGGCAAAGTAAAATATTAGACGATAAACAAATTGAAGACATTATTTTCTTTGGCGCTGTGGGGGTCATTTTAGGTGGACGTGTTGGTTCAACGCTATTTTATAATTTCGATCAATTTTTAGATAACCCGATTTACATACTTAAAATTTGGCAAGGCGGCATGTCGTTTCACGGTGGTTTTTTAGGCGTGTTAGTGGCGATGGAAATATATCGCCGTAAAGTGGGTTTAAGTTTTTTTCAGTTAATGGACTTTGTCGCCCCGTTAGTGCCTCTGGGCTTAGGCTTTGGGCGCTTAGGTAATTTTATTAATGGTGAACTTTGGGGCGCACCAAGCAATGTCCCATGGGCAATGAAAATGTCTTGTGACACTTTTCCCACTGATCGTTTTTACGACTTTGCAGGCCCCTTATGTCAGGTAGCAAGGCATCCTTCACAGCTCTATGCCTTTGCATTAGAAGGTGTTATTTTATTTACTTTATTATGGCTTTTCTCTCGCAAGAAAAGACCAGTGATGGCAGTGTCTGCTTTATTTTTAATAGGCTATGGCGTATTACGATCTATTAATGAAATGGTGCGACTGCCTGATGCACACATCGGTTATTTGCTTGAAACCACATGGCTCACTAAGGGGCTTTTATTATCAGTGCCAATGGTTTTGGTTGGGCTGCTATTGATGTTTTTAGCCTATAAAAACCAAGCAAAATCATGAAGCAATATTTAGCATTATGCCAACGCATTGTTGATGAAGGTGTTTGGGTTGACAATGAACGCACTGGTAAACGATGCCTCACAGTGATTAATGCTGACCTTGAATATGATGTTGAAAACAATCAATTCCCCCTCATCACCACGCGCAAAAGCTTTTGGAAAGCAGCTATTGCGGAAATGCTGGGTTATATTCGGGGTTACAGCAGTGCGGCAGAATTTCGTGCGATTGGGTGTAATACTTGGAATGCAAATGCTAACGAAAATACCGTATGGTTGAGTAATGAATACCGCAAAGGTGAAGACGATATGGGTCGAGTATATGGCGTACAAGGCCGATCTTGGCAACGACCTGACGGCACTACGCTAGATCAACTCAAGAAAGTGGTCGACAACTTAAAACGTGGTGTAGATGATCGCGGTGAAATTGTTACTTTTTATAACCCAGGTGAGTTTGAACTTGGCTGTTTACGACCATGTATGCACACGCACCATTTTTCTTTGCTGGGTGGTAAGCTGTATTTAAACAGTATGCAGCGTAGCGCTGATTTACCTTTGGGGATTAATTTTAATCAATGCCAAGTGTTTGTTTTGTTGGCACTGATAGCACAAATTACGGGACATAAGCCAGCCAAGGCTTATCATAAAATAGTTAATGCACATATTTATGAAGATCAGCTAGCATTAATGCGTGATGTGCAGTTAAAGCGAGAGCCATATGCCTCGCCACAATTAAACATTAATCCTGCAATAAAAACCTTAGCAGATATTGAAACGTGGGTGACAATCGATGACTTTGAAGTTACTGGATATCAATGTCATGATGCTATTAAATATCCTTTTTCAGTTTAGAAAAGCCAGTTTAGAGAAAATTATGAGTTTAATTCCCGATGAATCAATTAATGTCTCCGTCGAGACTTTATATATAAAAGAACAATCAAAACCAGGTTCTGATTTTTATGTGTTTTCCTATACCATCACCATCACGAATAATGGTTTAGAAAATGCTCAATTATTAACGCGGCACTGGGTAATCACCGATGCAAACTCCAAAACTCAAGAAGTACGCGGTGATGGTGTGGTGGGCGAACAGCCGATGTTAAAGCCAGGTGAAAGCTTTGTTTATACCTCAGGCACGATGATTGAAACACCTGTTGGCACTATGCATGGTAGCTACGGTATGCAGGGCGAACAAGGTAATAAATTTGACGCCACTATTAATGAATTTATTTTAGCAACGCCTAGAGTGTTGCATTAATCAGGTTTAGATTATGAGCCTAAAATTTAGCTACACCTTACTTGCACCAATTTATGATGTATTGGTCAGCTCAGGCACGCAATCAATTAGGGTACAAAGCCTAAGCAAGCTAAATGCTAAAGATGGCGATAAGGTTTTTATTGATGGCATTGGCAGTGGATTAGATATTCCACATTTACCACAAGGGCCACACTATATTGGGATTGATTTGACTCAAGCGATGCTTGATAAGGCTGAAAAACAAGCCGATAAACGCCCTGAGTTAGACATTACGCTACAGCAAGAAAACGCTCAATCATTGCCTTTTGCCGATAACAGTTTTGATGCGGTGGTGATGCATTTAATTTTAGCCATCGTGCCAGATAATGAAGCTGCGTTGCGAGAAGCCAGCCGCGTATTAAAACCCGGTGGGCAATTACTGATTTTAGACAAATTTCTTAAACCGGGGCAGTTGGCATTAGGTCGGCGTTTATTAAATGTGTTTATGCGTCATATTGCCACGAAAACAAACGTGATTTTTGAGCCTTTATTAGCTGCGGTTTCTGACTTAGAGCTTATTAGCGATGAACCAGCGTTAGCATCAGGTTGGTTTCGTTATATTGAGCTGCGTAAGAAAAAGTAACTTATATGGCTGTTTATGCAATAGGGGATATTCAGGGTTGCTATAAGGCCTTTAAAAAACTGCTTAAAAAAATAGATTTTCACCCTGATAAAGACAAATTATGGATTTGTGGCGACCTTGTTAATCGCGGTGCAGATTCGTTAAAAACATTGCAATATATACGCTCATTAGGTGATGCAGTTGTGTGTGTTTTAGGCAATCACGACCTCCATTTATTGGCGATTTACTACACCTCAGTCGAACAAAAAAAATCAGATACTTTAAGTGATATCCTCAATAGCCCCGATGCCGAAGAGATAATCTTTTGGCTACGCCAACAGCCCTTGTTTCATTTCGATGTTCAGCTAAATTGTGCCATGGTACAT
>CAZORZ010000085.1:0-964 GCA_964582255.1 uncultured Gammaproteobacteria bacterium
CACCAATATCATGGTACATAAATTCATCTAGGCATAACACCCTAAATTCTTGTGCCAACTGTTTTGATATGATTTGCAACGGATTTTTTGTTTGCTTTATATTGCTAAGGCGGTGGTGAATGTCTTTCATAAAGCGGTGAAAATGTATCCGCTTTTTATGTTGCGTGGGTAAGATATCGTAAAATAAATCCATTAAAAATGTTTTCCCCCTGCCAACACCGCCCCAGAGATAACAGCCTTTAATTGTATTTTTAGCATTCAATCTTTTTGCAAAAAAACTCGTAAATACTGTACTTTTTTTGTGTGCTTTTTCCTGTATTAATAGCTGCTCAAAAATTTTATCTAAAACCACAATAGCATGCTCTTGCGTTGCATCACGCGAAAAACGCTTACGGCTTATCAATTCATTATATCGTTGCGATGGCAGCATAAAACTTGAAACTTTAATATTTATTAACTATTAGTAGTTAATAATAAAGATTTTAACAGCCCTTTCTCAAATTAGAAAAGTTAATTATGGAATATTTTATAAGAAAAATTAATATATTTGTCACTGATACAATGGGGGTTCTTTCCTTTTTACTCGCCATAGGGCTATTAATATTAGTCATCTACATTATGGTTCTTTATGTCATTGATGTAACCCAAACTAAACAGGCTATACGCCGAAACTATCCTGTTGTTGGCCGTTTTCGTTATTTTTTCGAACACATGGGTGAGTTTTTTCGACAATATTTTTTTAGTATGGATCGCGAAGAAATGCCCTTTAACCGAGCCCAGCGTTCTTGGGTTTATCGCGCTGCAAAAAACATCAATACCACCGTTGCGTTTGGCTCAACCAGAGACTTACGCAAACCTGGCACAGTGTTATTTGTTAATAGCACCTATCCAACTCTTGGGGAAGACTCTGTTCCACCAAAAGGCCTTACCATTGGACAAATATGCAACACACCTTATACCGCTT
>CAZORZ010000085.1:974-4191 GCA_964582255.1 uncultured Gammaproteobacteria bacterium
CATTTTTAAATATTTCGGGCATGAGCTATGGCGCTATCTCAAGCCCTGCAATCTCTGCCTTAGCTCAAGGTGCAAAATTGGCTAATTGCTGGCTTAATACAGGTGAAGGTGGTTTATCACCCTTTCATTTAGAAAGCGGCTGCGACATTGTGTTTCAAATTGGTACTGCTAAAAATGGTGTACGTGATTTAGACGGTAAATTAAATGACGAAAAATTACGCGATGTGTCTGCTCATGATGCAGTTAAGATGTTTGAAATTAAACTCAGTCAAGGTGCTAAGCCTGGAAAAGGGGGTATTTTACCTGGCGACAAGGTGACAAAAGAAATAGCCTTAATCAGAGGTATTGAAGCAGGTAAAGATGCCATTAGCCCTAACCGCCATAAGGATATTAAATGCGATGCTGATCTATTAAAAATGATCAAACATATTCGCGAAGTCACGGGAAAACCAGTCGGGTTTAAAGTTGTTATCGGCTCTGGCAAATGGTTTGATGAATTTTGCAAAAAGGTTCATGAAATGGGTGTAGAGCATTGCCCTGATTTTATCACCATTGATAGCGCTGAAGGCGGCACTGGTGCTGCACCAATGCCTTTGATAGATGATATGGGCTTACCTTTAAGAGAAAGCTTACCTTTAGTTGTCAATCTGTTAAACGAATACAATTTGAAAGACAGAGTTAAAGTTATTGCCTCGGGCAAGTTAATAACGCCAGCTGATGTCGCTTGGGCTTTATGCCTTGGTGCAGACTTTATAACCTCGGCACGAGGGTTTATGTTTGCTTTAGGCTGTATACAGGCATTACAGTGCAATAAAAACACATGTCCGACTGGTATAACAACGCACAATAAACGATTGCAAAAAGGCTTAGACCCTAAACAAAAATCAATTCGAGTCAAACATTATGTTGAACAAATGACCTATGAAGTTGGCATGATCGCTCATGCTTGTGGCGTAAAAGAAGCCAGAGAGTTTAATCGTTCACACGCTCGTATTGTTCTAGATACAGGCTTAAGCATTCCTTTATATGAGCTTCATCCCGATAAAGAATCGATTCAGCAGTATAAAATGGATTGAAGCATTACGTCCGCGTCATTGACACTTTATCCACTTCGGATGAAAAAAATCAATAAGTTGTGATACAACTCTCAAGAAGTTACTGAAATATAATTTATCATATAGCTATAAATTCAACATATATATATTGAATTTAATCAAATTATAGCTATATTACGAAACTATCTAGGAATTATTTTGCTTAACTCAATGCCAGTCAACAATAACGTCATGAATCCTGCTCTAGCTCGGCAGATGTTTCAAAAAAGTGAACGCTTAAAGCGCCAACGTTTGGGAAAACCTGCTGCCCTAGAATCTTTTCCACGCGTTATTAAATCGTTAACGGGTTTGTGGCGTTATTCTGAGTGCCAAACCTACCTTGAAGAGCTCATCATGGTTGAGGGTGGCGGTAAACGTCAGGGCTTTCCTGTTGATGTCCAAGAAGAGCTTATGTTTATCTATCAATTAATGCTAGATCAACACAAAATTCTATCTCTTCGTGGACAGGGTATGAAACAAAAGCGTCCACCAGGCACTAAATTCACTATGGGTTCCTAAAAAATACTAATCACTCAACAAAAAGACTAAAGGCTTGCTCCAATAAATCGGTAGAAATAGGATAAGCCACACAAGCTAACGCATCAAAACGGCTGGTCAACCTTTGTAGTTGATGACTCTGTTCTTTATCATAAAACACGATCACTTTAATCTCTGGCTTCGGCTGTATGGCTGCCATTAATGTCTCTAACTGACTGGTTCTGTCTCGAAAATCAGATTGATAATTAAATTCTGCCACAATCACATCCACTTTATTTTTTTTAATGTACTGAATGCCTTTGCGCATTGACGCGACCTGCTTAAACTCAAAGCCTAAAGAATGATAGTACTTCGAAAAATCGGGATATCCTCCGATTTCTAAAATACTGAGTAAAACTGGTTTCAACGGAACACCTTCAAATATTAAAGATGCTATTATAAAGCAACCTTGCTTCATCTTAAGAAGCCTTTTGAACAAGTCCATAAAACATTCGCATGAAAAAGCATTTAAGAAAATCTCGCCGCACCTTATTTTCCTTAAATGCTTGGCGTTTACGTTTTGTATTTTGGCTGGGTGCCATTGCAACAGGACTAGTAGCAACGGCGTTTGCCATCAGCGCTGAATGGTCTGATCACTCTTTTAATTCGCTCGTAGAACAATACCCTTGGTCTCCTTTTATTATTACACCTTTTGGCTTGTTGCTAATTCAATGGATTACCCGAACATTCATCCCTGAAGCTGCTGGAAGCGGCATTCCACAAACCATTGCTGCGCTCCAGTCAAAAAATAAAGCTGCTCTGCTGTCGATAAAAATAGCGGCAAGCAAAATGCTTTTAACTTTAATGGGCTTACTCTCAGGTGCATCCATAGGTCGTGAAGGCCCCACTGTTCATATTGGCGCATCAATCATGTTAGCCATGGGGCAATATGCTCGATTCCCTTTGCATTATTATCAACATGGCTTAATTGTGGCTGGTGGCGCAGCAGGAGTTGCAGCCGCTTTTAACACCCCTTTGGCAGGGATAGTATTTGCTCTTGAAGAAATTGTACGCACCATGGAGTCTAAAACCAATGGCATCATCTTATCCGCTGTCATCATCGCGGGGTTAACGGCACTGTCAATTCAGGGCAATTATGTTTATTTTGGCCAGATAGATGTTGCCTTACCCGACAGCCTGTTCTCTACTGCTGGCGGCGTTTTACTTTGTGCTATTATAGGAGGCTTACTGGGTGGCCTGTTTAGCCAAAGTTTAATTAGTGGCAGCCGAAAAATTAAACCCTACCTAACCCACTCACCAACAGTTACTGTGTTAACTTTAGGCTTATTGATTGCCTCGATTGGTTATATGTCTGGCCATACCACCTATGGTACAGGTTATGAAGCAGCCTATGGCATAGTCACTCAAAGCACTGACTTTGACCCTTTATTCCCAGTTTATAAATTCTTGGCTACTTTAGGCTCTTATTTAACAGGCATTCCTGGAGGAATCTTTGCGCCTTCTTTAGCGACTGGAGCAGGCATAGGAGCTGATATAGGTCATTACTTACCTATTGCACCCATGGCGATGATGGTTCTATTGGGTATGGTCGGTTATTTTGCAGGTGTTATTCAAGCACCATTGAC
>CAZORZ010000085.1:4291-5757 GCA_964582255.1 uncultured Gammaproteobacteria bacterium
AGACAAACATACTTAATAATTTGCGCGCCTTTAGCATTATTGCTTTCGCCTAGGCTTATCTGCCCGACACCAAACATCGCGAGCTCTTCTCTGCGCAAAAAAACTTCTTGCCCATTTTCTAATTGAATAAATGAGCCATTGGTACTTTGATCTACAAACACAAATTTTCCTCGGCGAATCACAATTAAGGCATGAATTCGTGAGGTTAAATGACCATTAACCGAAATATCACAATCTCGAGCTCGACCTAATGTAAAGCTTCTAATGTCTAAGTTAATTTCAATTTTTTGCCCTGCATAATCGAGCGCAATAGCATTAACCTGATTGTTTTTAGCGGGGTTGGTAAAATTACCGACTGTCGCCATATTGGTAATCTCACCATCCTCTTCCCAAGAGTAGATATATAAATCCAATTGTTCGTTACGCCCTTTCACTTGCAGACGATCAAATAATCGTGTGTTATCTGATAACTCTTGATTAATTATTTTAGCGGCTAATTCGCCGGGATATAAAATTTGTCTGGCTTGAGCTAGCTCTGAAACTCTGGCAGCAACATTAACGGTATCACCGAATATATCACCATCATCTAAAATCGCATCCCCGTATTGCATGCCAATTTTAATTGAAATGCCAACAGTCTCGGCGGAGCGATCATCCTCCATGGTTTCTTGAATGTTTTTAGCCGCCATAACAGCTAAATCCGCATCCAAAAAATACACCATAATTTCATCACCAAGGGTTTTAACTAACTTTCCTTTATATCGGCGACAAATTGATATCATTGTATTGAGTGCTTTAGAGATACGACTTCTCGCCGCCTCATCCCCCATGTTTTCATACATAGCCGTACTGCCGACCACATCTGCAAACATAACAACACAATTGATTGATTTTCTAGACATTCCTTGCTGATTTATCCAATATTTTAATTAGTCTTAATGACTAATTTCACTAAAAAAGAATCACTTAATTCGATTCATTTGCCACTCTATCTTCTATAAAGTGTAGTGCTCTTTGTATTCGTTGCACTGTTTTTTCTTTTCCAACATTATGTAAGGTTTGATTAATCGCCGGTGAAAAAGAACCTCCTGTCACAGCTACTCTTAAAGGTTGCCCCACCTTGCCCATGTTAATATCTAAAGTTGCTATGGTTTCATCAATGCTTTGTTGCACCGCCTCAGCTGTCCAATCATCTATATTTTTCAACAGTGATAATATATGCGCTAAAGGCACTGCCGCCACACCGCGTAGCACTTTTTTAGCTGCTTTCGCATCATACTCATCAAAATCTATAAAATAATATAAAATTGAATCCGTTAGTTCGTTAATCGTTTTACTGCGCTCACGATACAAATCAACAATAGCTGGGAGGTCTGCTTGCCCCGTTTCTTTGACGTGAAGAATCTCTAACCGCTGTATCACTAAGGCAACCATTCGGTCTATATCGGCTTCTTTCATATAATGCT
>CAZORZ010000086.1:0-5723 GCA_964582255.1 uncultured Gammaproteobacteria bacterium
GCCGCCATTCGGTACATATTTTTCACGGCGAAAACTAACAATACCTTTGCCGCCATTACCTGCTCTGAGGTGAACATTTGATTCGTCTATAAATTTCATGATTGCCAGTGTAAGTGATTTTATAAAATTAGAAAGTTTTTACTGCTGATAGCGGAGGGGACTAAAAACAAAAAGCCTATAAACAAAAAACCCCGCATCAGCGGGGTTTTTAACAAACTTAATCTTTTGTTGTTTTATACCTAGTGGGTATAAGTGTCATTAAACAAGGACGAACCTCATTAATTCAGCTTTATGCAGCAGTGACCACATCAACAAAGGTGCGGTTTTTCTTACCGCGAATATTAAATTCTACGTTGCCGTCAGTTTTTGCAAACAAGGTGTGATCTTTGCCACAACCCACATTGACTCCAGGGTGAAATTTTGTGCCACGCTGACGCACTAAAATATTACCAGGAACAACAATTTGTCCGCCGAATTTTTTCACGCCGAGTCGTTTCGACTGGGAATCGCGTCCGTTTTTGGTACTACCTGCCGCTTTCTTATGAGCCATGTTGAATAACCTCTAATTTGTTAAACAAATAACGCTTATGCGTTAATTGCAGTGTTGTCTATTGAAACGATCTCAATTTCTGTATAGCTCTGACGATGCCCCATTTGCTTTCTGTGGTGCTTACGACGACGGAACTTGATGATGGTTACTTTCTTGCCACGACCGTGAGAGAGAACCTTAGCTTTTACTGAGCTTTTATCTAACTCAGGAGTACCAATATTTAATTTGTCGCCATCTGCAATCATTAGAACCTTGTCTAATTCGATTTCTGCGCCTTCTTCAGCAACAATTTTTTCTACTTTAAGGGTTTCACCCTTAGTAACTCGGTATTGTTTTCCACCGGTAACGATTACAGCGTACATAGTTTAATACTCTTTGTTAATTCTGCTTCAGCAGTTAATAAGGGTTAACGCAGCTTCATAAATAATTTATCTATAAAACATTTAAAGCGTCAACCTCGAAAGGGCGGCGATTTTAACGGTGATTAGACACAGGGTCAATGCTTGTCTTGCAGTTTTTTAAAGAATTGGCTAAAAATCAATCCAAATGTCGCCGTCAAAACAATCATAGGCCCTGATATCAGCCCCCAAACATCGGCCAACCAAAGACCTGACAGCATACTTAGCAATGCAAAAATAAAACTAAACAGCACCATTTTCTCTGGACTAACGCTAAACCAACGCACTGCGGTCGGTGGAATAATCAACAAAGAGGCTATCAGCAACACGCCCATCACATTCATTAGCATGGCTATCATCAATGACATTAATAAATAAATGATTAATCGGTTTTTTTGCACGGATAACCCTTCGGCCTGTGAAATCTCCCAACTCATGGATATTAACAATAGCTTTTTCCAATTGAGCGCAAGCACTGACACTATAAACAATGACACCACGCCTAGTATTATTAAATGATCTAAATCTACATGTCCGATATCACCAAACAATAGGTCTTCTACATGCACATGCCCGTCGTATTGTGATGTACTGGCTAATAATAAAATACCCAACGCCAAGCCTACTTGGGAGATAATGGCTAACACTGATTCAGAAACAAGCTGCTGTTGATACTGAGTTTGAATAATGATAAAAATCACTATCAACGAAATAGCGGCAACGCCAAACATCGGATGCACCGACATTATCATAGCGATTGCTATACCTAAAATAGACGCATGAGCAATGGTGTCCGCTAAAAATGCCAAGCGATGCCACATCACCAAGCAGCCCATCGGTGCGGCAATTAAAGACGACAACACGCTAATCAGCACCAAAATAACCACGGCTTCAGTCACCATCAACACACCCTGCTAAACTATGTTGATGATCGTGTTGATGTTTATAAACTGCTAACGCTGTTGGCGCATGCTGCCCAAAAAGCGCTAAATACTCTGGGTGTTGTTGCACCATTTCGGGCTGACCTGAACAACACAGATGCTTATTAAGGCACAGTACTTGATCGGTTTGTGACATCACTAAATGCAATTCATGCGATACCAGCAGCACCGCGCAATTTAATTTTACTTTTAATTGTGAGATCAACTCATACATATCAGCCTCACCTGTGATATCAACACCCGAAGTCGGCTCATCCAGTATCAGTAAGTCTGGCTCTCCTAGCGTTGTACGCGCCAATAAAACTCGCTGCAATTCACCGCCCGATAAATCATGAATTGAATGACTTAATAAATAGTCCACGCCAGTGCTCTTTAATGCAGCCAAGATAGCCACTTCAGTTTGTTTATAAGGCAAAGAGAGAAAGCCCATGACCGATAAAGGCATTAAGGAGTTTAGATGTATTTTTTGTGGCAAATAGCCAATTTTTAAATTTTGGTGACGCGTAACAGAGCCAGAAAACTGCTTAATCAAGCCACTTACAATGCCGATTAATGTCGATTTACCAGCGCCATTAGGGCCTATAATGGTAGTGATTTCAGCTCGGTTTAACACAAACGAAATGTCTTTTAGGATGGTATTTCCTTTGATTTGATAGCTGACACCATCAACGCTGATTAACTGATTACTCACGGTATTTTAATGTCGAATTTTTAATAGCGTGATAATACGGACTAAAACAATTCATTGCACCACATTAAAAGCACACATGTTTCATTAACCGTTAAATTTATTAATGCAATATGCCACAGAGCTTTCACCACTATAATTTACGCTCTAAATTCCACCTTACATTTTAAAAACCATTATGAGCGAACAACATCTCAACAATAAAAATCGCCAATTCATTTTACAAGCCTTAGCCACTGGCAGTTTATTAAGCTTTTCTGCTGATGGTGCGCCGCGCTCTATTATTGACCATACTGATGATGAGCTCATCATGCTAGAATCGCTTTTAGGACGTAAACCTCCCTTTTCAACCTAAAGGGCATTTCTAAAGCCATTCGCCTCAGTAAAACATCTATGCTCAAAAGCTTATTTATCCTTTTTATTTCACTCAGTTTAGCCAGTTGCAATAAAGAGCATACCTACCCTGACACCTTAATAGTTGTCACGCGTAATGCCCCAACCACTTGGTATCAAGGCCGCGATGGCCCTCAAGGCCCTGAATATGATTTAATTATGTCATTCAGTCGATTTATTAATGTGCCTGTAAAAATAGAGGTTGTTGCAGGCATTAGTGAAGTGCTTTTGCACATAAAACAAAATAAAGCCCATATTGCTGCCGCTGGGCTGACTAACACCCATGAACGCAGGGATCAAAACATACTATTTGGCCCTGAATACAATCAAGTACAACAGCAAGTTGTGTGTCGTCGCAGTCAAAATGCAGTGCCCAAATCTATTGATGAACTTGTTGGCAAAAACATTCATGTCATTGCTAATAGCAGTTATGTCGAGCGCCTAACAGAACTTAAAAAAGAACATGCCGACTTAACTTGGACTGAAGTCGACACGATGGATACTGAGCAATTATTAAAAGCCGTTTGGCAAAAGAACATAGATTGCACCATTGCCGACTCTAATATCGTCAGCATTAATCGCCGATATTACCCTGAGCTAGTGGTTGCTTTCCCTTTAACTGAAACACAATCGCTTGCTTGGGTCATAAACAAAAACTGGCGCTTTTTAGCCAATGATATTGAAGACTGGTTAGAGCACGCAGAAGCATCAGGCGAACTAGCCGCGATAGATGAAAAATATTATGGTCACATTGATTTGTTTGATTTTGTTGATATGCGCGCCTTTAACCGACGCATTAAAAGCCGTCTTCCTAAATATAAAGCCCTATTTGATGAAGCCAGTAAAAAATATAACTTAGACCCTTCTTTACTCGCTGCTCAGGCATACCAAGAATCACACTGGAATCCTAATGCTAAAAGCCCAACTGGGGTTCGAGGCATGATGATGCTCACCCGAAATACAGCAAAAGAAATGGGGGTCACTAATCGAATTGACGCGGCACAAAGCATAGAAGGCGGAGCTAAGTATCTGGCAAAAATGATTAAACGCATCCCCAAAGAAGTGACTGGCGAAAATAGAATTTGGTTTGCCTTAGCCGCTTATAATATTGGATTTGGCCATTTGCGTGATGCGCGTATTTTAGCTGAAAAGCTGGGTAAGGATAAAAATAGCTGGCTTGACCTGAAACAAGTCTTACCATTACTCGCGCAAAAGAAACATTACAAAACGCTTAAATATGGTTATGCCAGAGGGTCAGAAGCCAAAAGCTATGTCCAGCGCATCCGTAATTATCAGCAAATTTTAAATCAAGCCGAGTGATAACAAGTTTTTTACGCGGATTTTATCGTCGCCTAGTTCATCCGACTCCACCGACTCTTAGCGCTATTTATATCAGCCCTGCTGCAGGCGAGCCAATGCAATCTGTCAGCCATGCCAGCTTACTAAAACACAAGGGTATTGTGGGCGACCGCTACTATAAAGACACTGGCTTTTGGAAAGTACTAGAGGCCTGCCAAGTCACTCTGATTACTCGCAAAGAGCTGCAATACGCTGTAAAACGAGCCCCTTCCAAAGAGCTGGCTGATGCGGTTTTAACAGGCCAACATCGCAGAAACCTCGTCATTGAAGGGCTTGACAGCAAACATTTAATAGGCCAAAAATTTAAAATCGGTGGCGCTGTTTTTCACTATAAAAGACCTAGGCCACCGTGCGGTTACATTGATCGCGTTAGCCTATCGAGAATGTGCTTTGCCTTAGGCAAAAAAAGTGGTTGCTGCGTTGACGTCATTAAAAGTGGCCACATTCAAGTCGGTGACACACTGACTCACATTTAGCATATTAGCTGTCTTTATTTAACGCTACTTAACAGGTAAGCCCTCATTTTTCCACCCCATAAATCCTGCTGAATAATCTCTTACGTTGGTATATCCCATATCTTGCAAAGTTTTAGCTGCTAATGGGCTACGAATGCCTGCGCCACAATAAACCACAATGAGCGTATCTTTACTAATGGCTACTCGTGGCGTACGAAACTCTAACCAACCACGCGGTATCACTTTATTTTGCGGCGCATCTATGGTGCCGCCCATATTCGCCACTTCGTTGTGCGTGCGAATATCAATTAAAACCATATCCAGCTCTTCATCAATTAATATTTTGAGTTCTTGCGTACTGATAGAACGTGTTTCTTTCTCGGCTTGTTTTTGCAACTGCTGCCCTGTCACTATGCCATTCGAATTAGCCTGAACACTGAATGATAGGCTCATTATTAAAATACTGACCCATAAGACGCTGTGGTTTTTCATCATTTCTCTCTCCATTTACATTGAGCAGGTATGACCCCTTCAATGACACTAAGTTCTTCAAACATTCAGCACTGATAAATTACCTCTATCACAACATAGATAGACTCGCTTGCTTACGGCGCTGTTAAAGCATAAAATCCGCTGACTTTTTTATGGGAGAATCAATGTGTTCTCTCTATTTTTAATACATTTGGAGACTCCCTATGATCAAACCTCATGGTTCGGACACATTAAACCCTTTATACGTTGCAGACGACAAAGCTCGCGCAGCACTACAAACAGAAGCGGCAAGCTTAAAATCTATCGTTGTAAGCTCAGCAACTGCGGCTAACGCAGTGATGATGGGCACAGGTTATTTCAACCCATTAACAGGCTACATGAACAAAGCAGACGCTTTATCGGTTGCGCGTGATCTTAAAACTACGTCTGGTTTATTTTGGCCAACGC
>CAZORZ010000087.1:0-5689 GCA_964582255.1 uncultured Gammaproteobacteria bacterium
GTCTGAGACGTTACGTTTAACTTTCTTTTTAGAACGTGAAGAATTATCAGCCATAATTATATATCTTTAATCAGTTATCGTTTGATAGGACGTCTAGGTCCTTTGCGAGTACGTGCGTTAGTTTTGGTTCTTTGACCTCTAACAGGCAATCCACGTCTATGACGAATACCACGATTAGAACCAAGATCCATCAGGCGCTTTATATTCATAGAAATTTCTCTACGAAGATCACCTTCAGTTGTTAATCCATTGACAATGTCACGGATAGCATCAAGTTGAGGTTCTGTTAAATCTCTAACTTTTGTATCTGGACTAATACCTGTATCAATGCAGATATTTTTTGAAATGGTTCTACCAACACCATAAATCGACGTTAATGCAATAACTGCATGCTTATTGTCTGGTACGTTTACACCTGCAATACGAGCCATCTAAACTCTTACTCCTGACTTAATTTGAGATAACAAAAAGGCCGGCGATTCTAGCCGGCATTAACAACAAAATCAATAGTGACCTTGTAATAATTTAATAATATTCTTATATAAGAAAATTAACCCTGACGTTGCTTATGTCTTGGATCCTTACAAATGATACGGACAGCACCATTTCTACGAATAACTTTACAATTGCGACACATTTTTTTAACTGATGCACGAACTTTCATAATCAACTCTACTAAAATTTAATCTAAATAATTACTTAAGCACACCGGGTTTACCGAGGCCTTTAAAATTAGCTTTTTTCATCAAACCATCATATTGGTTGCTCATCATCTGAGCTTGTACTTGGGACATGAAGTCCATCACAACTACAACAATGATTAATAAAGACGTACCACCAAAATAAAATGGTACGTTCCAAAATAGTATTAAGAACTCAGGTAACAAACACACTGATGTGATGTACAAAGCACCAACAAGAGTTAATCGTGACATAACGCCATCGATGTATTTTGCAGTTTGATTACCAGGTCTAATTCCAGGTATAAAAGCACCTGATTTTTGTAAATTCTCAGCCGTTTCCTTAGAATTAAAAACTAATGCTGTATAAAAGAAGCAAAAGAAAATAATTGCAGCTGCATAAAACATCACGTACAACGGCTGACCAGGAGAGATGGCAGCAGACATATCCTGCAACCAGCGCATTCCTTCTTGCTGACCAAACCAACTACCCATGGTAGCTGGGAATAAAATTATACTCGAAGCGAAAATAGGTGGAATAACCCCTGCCATATTAAGCTTTAAAGGCAGATGACTTGTTTGAGCCGCAAACATCTTTCTACCCTGTTGTCTTTTTGCATAGTTAACCGTAATTCTACGTTGACCGCGTTCGATGAAAACAACAAAGAACGTAACAGCAATGACACCAATAAAAATAAGTAAAACAATAATAGAACCCAGTTCACCAGTACGAACTAATTCTAACGTACCACCAATAGCTGACGGAAGACCCGCAACAATACCACCAAAGATGATAATAGAGATACCGTTACCAATACCTCTTTCAGTTATCTGCTCACCAAGCCACATTAAAAATAATGTGCCAGTCACAAGAGTAACTGCAGCTGTAAAAATAAAACTAAAACCTGTATAGGCGACTAGCTGACCACCACCTGCAGACTGACTTTGTAATGCTATAGCAATACCAATTGACTGTATTGCAGCCAAAACAACTGTAAAATAACGTGTGTATTGAGTTATTTTACGACGGCCTGCTTCACCATCTTTTTTAATCTTCTCTAACGTCGGAACAGCCACTGTTAACAGCTGCATGATGATCGAAGCAGAGATATAAGGCATGACACCTAAGGCAAATATAGACATTCTCTCAAGTGCACCACCTGAGAACATGTTGAACATGCCTAAAATTCCTGTTTTTTGTTGCTCAAAAATCTCCTGCATGACACTAATATCAATGCCAGGAACAGGAATAAATGTACCAATACGAAAAACGATTAACGCACCAATGACAAAGAATATTTTATTTCTTAAATCAGAAAAATTTCCACCAGAAAGGCCAGCGGCCGTTTGTGCAGAATCAGATTTAGCCACAATTAATCTACTACCTTTCCACCAGCAGCTTCAATAGCTGCCAAAGCACCTTTAGTCACTTTAATACCTTTAATAGTAACTGCTTTAGTGATTTCACCCGACAAGATAACTTTAGCTTGCTTAGTAATTGATGGTACAAAATCAGCTTTTATCAAAAGTTCAAGATCAACCGTATCAGTTTCTAACTTCATAATTTCTGATAAACGTACTTCTGCAGAATATTTAGCTTTACGTGAGCGAAATCCAAATTTAGGCAGACGTCTTTGCAAAGGCATTTGACCGCCTTCAAAACCGATTGGGGTCTGACCACCAGAGCGAGACTTTTGACCTTTATGACCACGTCCTCCAGTCTTACCTAAACCAGAACCGATACCGCGTCCACAACGCTTACGATCTTTAGTCGAACCTTCAGCAGGTTTAATAGTATTTAAAAACATTAGATAGCCTCAACTTTAAGCATGTAATTTACTTTATTGATCATGCCGCGATTTTCAGGAGTGTCCATAACCTCAACAGATTGATGAATACGACGAATACCAAGACCAGCAACACAAGCCTTATGGGACTTTAAGCGTCCATTTAAACTTTTGCACAGAGTTACTTTTACTTTTGTAACTTCATTTTTAGCTGTTTTAGCCATAATAATTAACCTTTAATCTCATCTACTGATTTACCACGTTTAGACGCAATGTATTCAGGAGAACGCATATCTTTAAGACCAGCAATTGTTGCTCTAACCAAATTAATAGGATTACGAGAACCATTACACTTAGCAAGTACGTTACGCACACCTACTACTTCAAATACGGCACGCATTGCACCACCGGCGATAACACCAGTACCTTCTGATGCTGGCTGCATATAAACCTTAGCTGCACCATGACGCGCATTAATAGGATACTGAAGCGTACCATCAACAATAGACACATTTATTAAACTGCCACGAGCCTTATCCATTGCTTTTTGAATAGCTAAAGGTACTTCACGAGCTTTACCATAGCCAAAACCAACTTTACCATTACCATCACCAACGACTGTTAGTGCTGTAAAACCAAATTGACGACCACCTTTAACTACTTTTGCTACACGATTAACAGCAACAAGCTTTTCTATAAGATCGTCTGATTTTTGATTATCTGCCATAATTATCTCTTTTAAAACTCTAAACCTTGTTCACGGGCGGCATCAGCTAAAGCTTTAATGCGACCATGATACTTGAAACCAGAACGATCAAAAGCTACACTTTTGACGCCAGCTGAAATTGATTTTTCTGCGATTGCCTTACCTACGGCAACTGCTGCTTCAACATTAGAACCATTTTTAATCGATGATTTAATATCAGAATTCAGCGTTGATGCAGAAGCTAAAATTACGTTATCGGCAGAAATTAACTGAGCATACGTATGTCTCGGTGTTTTATGTACCGATAAACGTGGAACAGCTAAAGAATGTATCTTTGCGCGAGTTCGTGTTGCTCTTCTAATTCTTGATTGATTTTTATTCATAAGGATTACCTATTTGATCTACTTACTTTTTCTTAGCTTCTTTACGAATTACCTGTTCATCAGAATATTTAACGCCCTTACCTTTATAAGGTTCTTGTGGACGAAATGCTCTAATTTCTGCACAGACTTGACCTACTTTTTGCTTGTCACAACCAGAAACAACTATTTCTGTATTACTTGGACATACAATCGTAATCCCTTCAGGGACTTTAAACTCAATAGGATGAGAGAAACCTAATGCTAGCGTAATATCAGCGCCTTTCATTTGAGCTCTATAACCAACCCCAATAAGCAATAGTTTTTTCTCGAAACCTTTAGACACTCCAGTTACAACATTACTGGTTAATGACCGCATGGTACCAGTCATAGCAGAATTATTTGATCCCGATGTAAACTGAATAACATTACCTTCATGCTTAAATTCAACATCAGGATAGATATCTACCGAAAGACTACCTTTAGAGCCTTTACAGCTAATAGTTTGACCGCTAACTTTTACCTCTACATCTGCAGGGATATCAATAGCTTTATTTGCAATTCGTGACATAACTTAACCTTAAACGACAGAACAAATGACTTCACCGCCATGACCAGCAGATCGTGCCTTGCTGTCAGACATAAGCCCTTTAGATGTTGAGATAATTGAAATACCTAGACCACCATTAACAGCCGGCAACTCATCTTTAGATTTGAAAATCCGCAAGCCTGGACGACTAATACGTTTAATCTTTTCAATAACTGGCTGACCTTGGAAATATTTTAGGACAACCGTAAGAACTGGTTTAGCATCAGATGATACAGAAAACTCAGCAACATAACCTTCATTTTTCAAAACTTCAGCAATACTTACTTTCTGCTTTGAACTTGGCATTGTTACACTTACTTTATTCGCAGATTGACCATTGCGAATGCGCGTTAACATATCTGAAATAGGATCTTGTAAACTCATAATACTCTACCAACTTGCCTTAACGAGACCAGGAACATCACCGCGCATTGCTGCCTCTCTTAATTTATTTCGACATAAACCAAATTTGCTATAAACACCATGAGGTCTACCTGTTAAACGACAACGACTATGCTTACGAACAGCAGCCGAATCTCTTGGTAATTTTTGCAATGCTGTAACAGCGGCAATAGTATCTTCATAAGAAGAATCAGCACTACTAATAATAGCTTTCAATTTTGCTCTTTTAGCAGCAAATTTAGCCGTAGTTTTAGTACGCTTCAATTCTCTTTGAATCATTGAGGTTTTAGCCATAATTAACTCTAGTTATTTTTTCTTAAAAGGAAAACTGAAAGCTGATAAAAGCGCTAAGCCTTCTTCATCAGTTTTCGCAGAAGTAGTAATTGTGATATTCATACCTCTGATCTTATCAATTTTGTCATAATCAATTTCTGGGAACATAATTTGCTCAGTTAATCCCATATTATAATTACCACGTCCATCAAATGATTTTGGGCTCAGGCCACGAAAATCACGAATACGAGGAATAGAAAAATTGACTAAACGATCGAAGAACTCATACATATTGGCTCTTCTTAATGTCACCATACAACCAACAGGCATTTCTTCACGAACTTTAAACCCCGCAATCGCCTTCTTAGTCAAGGTAACAACAACCTTTTGGCCAGCAATCTGTTCCATATCTTTAACGGCATTAGCAACTAATTTTTTGTCACCTGCCGCATCGCCAAGACCCATATTTAATGTAATCTTTTCGATTTTAGGAATTTGCATAGCTGATGAGTACTTAAACTGATCATTTAATTGCTTTACAACTGTATCTTTATAAAATGTTTCCAATCTAGACATGAGATTCTCTAAATATCAATTACTTCATTGTTCGATTTAAAAAAACGAACTTTACGATTATTATCAAGGGCTTTAATACCGACTCGATCACCCTTTTCCGTAGCAGGATTAAAAATCATCACATTAGACTGATCAATTGGAGATTCTTGCGGCACAATACCACCTGTTGTTCCTGCATTTGGATTTGGCTTAACATGCTTTTTAACCATGTTAACACCTTCAACTAATAGTTTAGTAGCAGTTAAACGCTCTAAAACCGTTCCACGCTGGCCTTTACTACGACCTGCAATAACGATGACATCGTCACCTTTTTTAAT
>CAZORZ010000088.1:0-5627 GCA_964582255.1 uncultured Gammaproteobacteria bacterium
AAAACACGTTCAGGTAAAATTATGCGCCGTATATTAAGAAAAATAGCAGCAAATGAAATTGATGAATTGGGCGATACATCAACATTGGCAGATCCTAGCGTGGTAGAGGATTTAACGGTTAATAGAAAAAATAAAGCTGAATCTTGAAACAGGGTAGCCAGTTTGAGCTTGGATAAAGGCTAGTTAAACCACGATATGTGATTTAACTAGCCTTTTATTTAATTCCCCGTGTAATTTACGGCAATATAGTCGCCTTCGAGGGTCAAAAAGATATAAAGCGTTTGCTTACTGGCATCGCTTATTTTTTCGTTGTTAAAAATAACAACCCATTCAATACGATCATTAAATTTCTTTTTCTCAATCGAGCTGACTTCTTTAGTGGCCCAACTGGCGTCTATTTTGTTTCTTTTGGCCAGTGAGGCAACCGCATCAAGCGCATTATTTTGAGCAGTTGCTTGATCGGCAGGTTCTTGTTGTTCATGGCTGTGGCCATGCTTATGGTCAGTACCTGCAATAGCAGGTAAAGCAAAAAGTATGAATGACAAGATAAAGGTGCGTATTAATGTTTTCATGAGATTTTCTCTATAAGTTTTAGTCAATCGAATCGTGCGTCAGTTTAGTATTTGTGTCATGTTTATCGCTGATAAAATCTAAGCGTTGATAGTCGCCTGCGACATTTAAAGTTATCAGTAAGGGAAAGTTATGATTGTTTTTCCAATACCAGCCATGTGTTCCTGTAAAAGCAGTTGTTAATGAGCCTTTGGCACTGGCGGCGGTTCCTTTTTCAAAGGTTTTAAAATAGCCTGAGGTATCACCTGTTTTTTCACCATGAAAGTCAAAAAACACCTCACCTTTATCGCTTTGCCATGCAAAGTTAAAATGCGCTTTGTTATCCATTTTCAGCTTATATTCTATTTCGCCTCTGGCTGGGATAACAATAGCAATGGTATCTGTCCAATCAGCTTGCAGCATTTTCGGTTCATTATTTAAGGGGGCAACTACTTGCGTAGTGATGTTGAACTCATCAGCGTGAGCGCTATGTTCATAACCATGCATTTGCATCAGAAACAAAAAAGCACCAGCAAGAATTAAAAAGTAATTAGATATTTTACTAAAGGTAGGGAAATAATGACTTTTTCGAAATGCAGAAATCAATAATAACATGAATGCTAAAGCCGCTATTTGTCCTAGCTCTATGCCTATATTAAATGAAATGATATTCATTAATAAGTGATCTGGGTCGAGGGGCAATTGCTGTAAGCGCGTAGAGAGGCCAAGACCATGTATGAGACCTAAACTAAAGATCATGGCAAGCATGTTCGGTGCTTTAACCCCTAAATATTTTTTAAAGCCATCAAGGTTATGAAAAGCTATATAAGCAACACTTAAAGCAATAACTGCATCAATTAAAAAGTAATTGATTTGAATCGCATTAAAGGTAGCAATAATAAGCGTAATGCTGTGCCCAACGGTGAATGCAGTAATATATTTAACAATGTCAGTGAATTTGGTTAAGAAAAAGATAATGCCAAAAACAAAGGCCAAGTGATCGTAGCCCGACAGCATATGCGTTGCGCCAATCCAAATAAAATGTAGATTACCTCCCTCGATAATCAATTGTTTTTCGGCTTCGGACATACCGTGGCTAAAAGCTAGACCAGCAAAAAGAGTCAGAAAGATAGCCATAAGCCATCGCGTATAATTTATAGTAGGGTGCATATAAGTCTCGTGAATTTTTTTAGAATATTTCAATTTATCCTAAAGAGTTAAGTACAACGCCTGAAAAAGCAGAATGGCTCGAGTCAGGCTTTAAACAAAATTAAAATTTAAGAGTTGAATGGGGGCGCGCGTGGATTGACAGTGGTCAGATCGAAGTGATTTAGTTTGGCCGCAGCCAATATAAAGCGATTAGGGTGGGCAAGAAAAAAAGGTTGGAATGGTCTTGCAGATTTGCTTAGTAAAAATGTTGAAAAGCTGTGCTTTTTGTCTGTTTTTTTAACAGTGTTTTGATGGTTTAGCTCAACGGTGTTGACATGATTTTGTTGATGAGGGACATCAATAGTGATTATTTGAGAGCTTATAGAATGAGCATGAATTTTGGTCTGATGTTGGTTCTCAATGCTGTCATGGTGATGCGTGTTGAGATGTGCGTGAGCCGGTATCCACTGCATGGCTAAAAATGCGACAGCAATGAATAGTGGCAAAAATCGCCCTGACCCTAAAGAATGCGTAATGATACTCATAAGCAATAAATGATAGCAAATAATGTTTTTGCAAGTATCTATTTATAGACTGAACCAACTTGATTTTGCTGAATTCAAACAATATAAAAATAAGCAGCAATAAAATGACTGAAACTGCCAAATAATACAAACACATGAAAAATGGCGTGATTAAACTTAATGGCTTTAATGGAGTAAATGATGGCGCCAACGACATACGAAAGACCGCCTAAACTTAACCATTGCATTCCTTGTGATGCTAAATTAGCCCTTAGATCATCAATAAAAAACAGAATCATGACACCCATAACGACATACAGTAACGTCGAAATAACGCTGAATTTTCCAGTAAAAAAGAGCTTAAAAACAACGCCACTGATTGCCATTATCCAAGTGAATATAAAAATATTCCAACCTAAGTCTGAGTCTAAAGCGATTAAAGTAAACGGCGTGTAAGTGCCAGCAATTAAAACGTAGATTGAGGCATGGTCAAAGACGCGTAAGCGTGCTCTTTTGGCGGGGTCTGTTGCGCGGTGATACAACGTCGAGGCAGTGTAAAGGGTTATTAAACTGAGTGTGAATATACTAAAGCTAAATGTGTGTAACCAATCGGTGTTAAGTAATGGGTTAGTAAGAACAAGGATGAATGCAAAGCAGCTGAGGATAAACCCAAATGCATGACTCAATACATTAATTCTTTCTTCTAATGGCGAATATGACTTTATGGTGTTCATGGTGCTCATGGTGCCTTTTGATGAAATAATGGAATGTGTGCATCATATCAGCATAATCCTTTTTGGTATTATTCGGTAAAAAACCGAATAAACGCTCATTGATATGGTCATATAGCTAGCGCCGAATCTAAGTCCCTCGCTGGTCTTTCTTCTTTTTTAACTTAGCCAATCTGTTTTTATGGCTTGTTTCTATCGAAGCCGAGCCAATATGCTCTTCACCGCGAGCCTTAGCCAATTGCACTTGTTTTTCGCGTTGTTGAAAGCGCTGTTTTTGCTCGGCAGAAATTTTATCAAAGCACTTTGGGCAACTGACGCCGTGTTCGTATTTAGGGCTTTGTTTATCGTTTTCGGTAATAGGTAAGCGACAAGCAAAACATTGGTCATAACTGCCTTTTTCAAGGTCGTGGTTCACGCTTACTCGGTTATCAAAAACAAAGCATTCACCCAGCCACAGTGATTCTTCTTTTGGCACTGTTTCAAGGTATTTTAATATGCCACCTTGTAAGTGATAGACCTCATCAAAGCCTTGTTCTTTAAGATAAGCGGTTGATTTTTCGCAGCGAATGCCACCCGTGCAAAACATCGCTACTTTTTTATTTTTATTCGGCGATAAATTACCTTTCACATAGGCAGGGAAGCCTCTAAAGGTTTCAGTTTTAGGGTCTAGAGCATTTTTAAATGAGCCTATAGATGTTTCATATTCATTGCGGGTATCTATCAATGTGACATCAGGGTCAGATATTAAAGCATTCCAGTCTTCTGGTTTAACGTAAGTTCCCACGACGTGATTGGGGTCAATACCTTCAACACCCATGGTGACAATTTCTTTTTTAAGTTTTACCCTGCTGCGATAAAAGGGCATGTCATCATCATAAGAGCATTTGTATCTTAAGTCGGTTAAGCGAGGGTCTTTTTGCAGCCAAGCTAGTAACAGCTGTTGAGATTTTTGGCTGCTGGCTACAGTGCCATTTATGCCTTCTTTAGCCAGTAAAAGTGTGCCCTTAATATTGTGCTTGAGCATTAGATTTAGCAGGGGTTGGCGCAGTTCTTTGTAGTTATTTAAAATTACGAAATGATAAAGCGCTGTAATAACAACTTGAGACATAATAATACCTGGTGTTCGGCGAGCTGAAACGTAAATCCAGTGCCTATTATAATTTTTAGAGCTATTTAAAAATAAGCCTAAAGGAAAATGAGATTATAACAATAAACCTTTATTTTCCAAGGTCATTCATCATCTTCTTTATCTGAGATAAAGCCAAAGTTCATGCCGATGGATAAGCGAGACTGATTTGATATGTTCTCTTCAACGCTGTGTTCAACATCAGGGCTAAAGAAGATAAAATCATTTTCTTTGGGATGAATGCGCTCTATTTTTTCGGCATTTTTTAAGAGTAAATCGCCTGATTTATGGGCTACTTTTAAATAAAAAACGGCCGATAATTTTTCGTCCATTACATCGTGTCTATGCCAATCTGTAATATGTTTTGGTGCCATGTGGTTAAACCAGAAATCCATACTCAGTGTATGTGGCTCACAGTTTAATAGTTGGGCAGCAAACTGAGTGGCGTTAATCAGTAAGTGTTGTAACGGCTTAAAGGCATTATCTTTTAGGTAAATATTTTCATAGCGGCCATGAAAAAAATGTGATTTTTGTAACAATTCAGAATCGCAATTAAATGCATTATAAAAATAGTCGCTAATTAAGGCGCATTGCGCTCGTGCGATGTTACTGTTTACTCGGTGATAGAGTGAATGATTAAACGCTTTGTTTACTTGAGTCATGGGTTAAGCTCTTTATAATGTGAGACATTAAAATTAAATACTAAACTTATGTCAAATTTAGACCCTAAAGTAATTGTTGCGTTAGATTTTTCTAATGAAGATCAAGCCATGCAATTGGTGAATAAACTCGACCCAGCACTGTGTAAATTAAAAGTGGGTAAGGAGCTATTTACTGCTTTTGGCCCTGAGTTCGTAAAAAAACTGGTGGCATTAAAGTTTGATGTGTTTTTAGATTTAAAATTTCATGATATTCCCACCACAGTTAAAAAAGCAGTGACTGCTGCGGCTAACTTAGGGGTGTGGATGCTGAATGTACATGCATTAGGTGGTGCTGCTATGGTTGCTGCCGCTCGTGAGGGAATTGAATTATCGGAAACTAAAATAAAACCGTATTTAATTGCGGTGACGGTGCTTACCAGTACTAATCAAACGATGCTCAATGATTTGGGCTTTAGCTGCTCTATTGAGCAGCTAGTGACGGCCTTAGGAAAATCGGCCATTCAATCTGGAGCTGACGGTTTAGTATGCTCGGCTTTAGAGGTCGATTCGTTAAGGCAAGTGTTCGGCGATAAGCCTCTTTTAGTCACGCCGGGTATTAGGCCAGAGGGCAGCAATAAAGATGATCAGCAGCGTACTATGACTCCGCAAATGGCTCTTAAGGCAGGCTCAAGTTATTTGGTGATTGGGCGGCCTATCACTCAAGCCGAAAACCCGTTGGCGGTGTTAAAAGCGATTAATGCCTCAATTAATTTCGATATTATCGAGTAACCGCGTTGAGCCTAATCGGGCAGTGCACAGCAATACGTTTGAATCAGAGGTGAGTTGTTGAGCCAAGGTCTTTTGCTGGCGTAGCTCTAAGTAATCGACTTTAAACGATAGCTTTTCA